>NZ_QAIU01000113.1:0-6789 GCF_003061205.1 Pseudomonas sp. HMWF006 | reverse complement strand
GGTCTGTTCGGCAATCGAGCGAATCACCTCCAGCACGCTACCGATTTGCGTACTCTCGGCGGCGAGGGTGCGAATCACCTCCACGGCCTGGTCGATGGTGCCGGATAGCCGGTCGATCTGCTGCAAACTTCCGTCGATGTTGATCTGGCCCTGTTGCGCCTGTGCTTCGGCGTCACGCATTTCGGCAGCGGCATGCTCGGCGTTTTTCGCCACATCCTGCACGCCGTAGGTCACTTCGTTGATCGCGGTGGCTACCAGCTCCATCTGCTGCGACTGCTGCTGGCTACGTTGCTGCGCCTGCGTGGCATCGTTGCCCAGCTCGCTGGACGACTGGCCAAGGGCACTGGCCGACACCTGCAAGTCGCCGATCACTCGGCGCAGTTTGGCGGTGAACGCGTTGAAGTGATGCGCCAGCTCAGTGACTTCATCCTTGCCGTGAGTATCGAGGCTACGGGTCAGATCGCTTTCGCCGCTGGCGATGTTGGCCATGGCGTTCACGGTTTCCTGCAGCGGACGAACGATGCTGCGCGCGATAAGGATCACCAGCATGGCCATGATCAGTGCGATGACCAGGCCGATTACCGACGCCTTGATCACCTGGCCCTGAAACTCGGCCTGAACATCGTCGATATACACGCCGGAGCCCAGCACCCAACCCCACGGTTCGAACAGTTTGACGTAGGAGGTCTTGGCCACCGGCTCGCTCGCACCGGGTTTCGGCCAGCGGTAATTGACCATGCCGGCGCCTTTGGATCGGGCGATGGCGACCATCTCGTTGAACACCGCAAAGCCGTCCGGATCGCGGATCGCCGAGAGGTTCTGGCCTTCGAGTTTCGGGTTGGTCGGGTGCATGACCATCACGGGCGTGAGGTCGTTAATCCAGAAGTAATCGCTCTGGTCGTAGCGCAAGCCACGGATGGCGGTGAGCGCCTGCTTCTGCGCGGCCTCTTTGCTCAGGGTGCCGGCCGTTTCAAGGTCGTGGTAATAGCTCAGCAGGCCACTGGCGGTCTGCACCACGTGTTGGGTTTTCTGGGCTTTGGCGTGATACAGGTCGTCGTGGATCTGCTTGAGCATCAACACGCCCAAGGTCAGCAACATGACCACCGCCACAATCAAAATGAGCCACAAGCGTCGGCTGATCGACACACTGCGCAAGCTGTTCATAACGCTGTCACTCCGGATTCTTTTTCTTGTAATAAAGCACCGCCAGCATCCAACCACGATTTCGTGGGCGGGCATACGCGACCCAAGTCGAATAACGCGACAGCGCTATTAGGGCTTGTCTGTTAGGATTTCGGCCCCGCGCGTGAAAACCTGAATCCAAGTTGATATTTCACGGAATTTTGACCGTTTCGTGTAGATCCTGTGCGCGCGGAATCGGTACAGCCATAAACAGCTACGCTGAACGCAGTGAACCAAAAAATACTATCGGAGCATGCCGGCGTGCATCGCTCTTTGGGGGATTGATGGATCTTTGGACGGCCTTGCAGGCACTGATACTAGGCGTTGTAGAAGGGCTTACGGAGTTTTTGCCCATTTCCAGTACCGGACACCAGATCATCGTTGCCGATTTGCTCGATTTCGGCGGCGAACGGGCCATGGCGTTTAACATCATTATCCAGCTCGGCGCGATTCTCGCGGTGGTCTGGGAGTTCCGGCGCAAGATTGCCGACGTGGTCATCGGCTTGCCGACCCAACCGAGTGCACGGCGCTTTACCGCCAATCTGCTGATCGCCTTCCTGCCGGCCGTCGTGCTCGGGGTGGTGTTTGCCGACCTGATCCACGAATACCTGTTTAACCCGATCACCGTTGCGACGGCGCTGGTGATCGGTGGCCTGATCATGTTGTGGGCGGAAAAGCGTCAACATCAAGTGCATGCCGAAACGGTCGACGAAATCACCTGGAAAGACGCGTTGAAAGTCGGCTTCGCCCAGTGCCTGGCAATGATTCCCGGTACGTCGCGTTCTGGCTCGACCATCATTGGCGGGCTGTTGTTCGGCTTGTCGCGCAAGACCGCGACCGAGTTCTCGTTCTTTCTGGCCATGCCGACCATGGTCGGTGCCGCCGTTTACTCGGGCTACAAGTACCGTCATCTGTTTGTGCCGGCGGACTTTCCGGTGTTCGCCATCGGCTTCGTCACGGCGTTTATTTTCGCCATGATCGCCGTGCGCGGCTTGCTCAAATTCATCGCCAGCCACAGCTATGCGGCGTTTGCCTGGTACCGGATTGTCTTCGGTCTGGTGATTCTGGCGACCTGGCAGTTCGGCTGGGTGGACTGGTCGGCCGCCAAACCATGAGTGACTCCCGTGCACGTCGCCCGGAGGGTCGTCCGTCAGGCGGCAGTATTCAGAACCTGAAGCTGAAACTGCTGGTTTTGGCGATCGTCTGTGCGTTGCCGCTGTTCGGTTCGCTGTCGATGTGGCTGCGCGGGATCTCGCTGGTGCCACTGACCGCCTATGGTGTGGTCAGTGTGCTGGCGTTCTTCATGTATTGGGCGGACAAGCGCAAGGCACGCGCCGATGCATGGCGCACGCCGGAAAACATTCTCCACGCCGTGGAACTGGCCGGTGGCTGGCCGGGCGCGTTGATTGCCCAGCAAGTGTTCCGGCACAAGACGCGCAAAGTGTCGTTTCAGATTCTGTTCTGGGTGATTGTGGCATTGCACCAGGTGTTCTGGATCGACCAGTTGTTCCTCGGCGCGAACCTGCTTTCATTGTTCTGAGAATTCAGCCAATCCCCTACAGGATTGGCGTCAAAGCAATAATCCGATTCGGGTTTTCTTGGGCAACTTACTCACCACCAGTTGATGTGAACGCATCAGCAATCCCTGCAGTTCCTCCGCACCCAGCGGGTAGGGCGGGTGCATGATGATCCACTGCGCCCGCGCCAGATACGGCGCCGGGTGAATGCCCGGGCGGTCGCAATGGCCGAGGAACAGATCCTTGTCGACCTTGAATGCCAGCGAATCGCCGCGCAAACCCTGCAAGGCAAACATCTTGTTACCGGCAATCGAGAACACCCGCACGCCGCCCCATTTGTAATCCTCTCGAGCGCCCGGCAACGCCAGGCAGAACGCTGCCACGTCGGCTTCGCTCATCTTTCCCTTGCTCATAACAACCGCTCCCCACAGGCATTGAACGATTCGACCAGGTGGTCGATCCACGCGCGCACCGCCGGCATCACCCCGCGTCGATGCGGGTACACCGCTTGCAGCCAGCCGCCGGGCAACGACCATTCGGGCAGCAGTTGCACCAGCGAGCCGTTCTGCAGTTCCTCTTCGCAGTACATCATCGGCAGCAGGGTGAAACCCTGGCCGGCCAGCACGCAGGCCTTGCGCACTATAAAGTCGTCGATACCCAGCCGTGCCTCCATATTCAACTCGAAACTTTTGCCGTGCTGGTCGAGCAGGCGCACATGGACCAGGCGATCGGCTTCCAGTGCGCCGAGCACCGGCAGGTTCTTCAAATCCTGCGGATGGCTGATCGACTGCCGCTCGGCGAACGCCGGGCTCGCCACCACGACTGTCTGCGCCTGGCGCAGGCGCCGGGTGACCAGCAGCGGGTCTTCGTCACCCGATTCGCGTACTCGCAGCGCGACATCGAAGCCCTCGGCCACGAGGTCCACCCGCCGGTTCAGCAGGACCACTTCCAGCTGCACCTGGGGGAATTTGCCGAGAAAATCGCTGATCACCCACGGCAACATTTCCCGCGCCAGACCGGTCGGGCAGGACACCCGCAGGCGCCCACGCGGTTCGCTGGACATGCTGGCGACGGCTTCATCGGCCATTTCCGCCTCCAGTAACATGGCCTGGCAGTGGCGCAGATAGCGTTCGCCAACCGCGGTGAGGTTCAACTGGCGCGTGGTGCGTTGCAGCAAACGTGCGCCGAGGCGTTCTTCCAGTTCGGCAATGCGTCGCGACAGGCGCGACTTGGGAATGCCCAACAAACGGCCGGCCGCCGCAAAGCCACCGGCTTCGACCACCTTGGCGAAATAGTAGAGATCGTTGAGATCTTGCATGGTGATATCCAACTGTTCTATCAGTGGGACGAACTATCGCATTGTCGGCGGCTAATCATCTATTGGTTTCTTCCGTAGGATTGTCTCCATTCCGTCGCCACCGGCGATTCATTCCAGGAGATTCCACATGAAACTGCTGCATATCGATTCGAGCATTCTGGGCGACAACTCGGCTTCCCGTCAGTTGAGCAGCCAAGTCGTCAAAGCCTGGCAAGCCGCCGAGCCAACTGCTGTGGTGACTTACCGTGACCTCGCCGCTGACGCCATCAGCCACTTCTCGTCGACCACCCTGGTTGCCGCCGGGACGACTGCAGAACTGCGCAACGCCGCACAACAGCACGAAGCCGAACTGAGCGCCTCGACCCTGGCCGAGTTCATCGCTGCTGACGCCGTGGTGATCGCGGCACCGATGTACAACTTCACCGTGCCGACCCAGCTCAAGGCCTGGATCGACCGCGTTGCCGTCGCCGGCCAGACCTTCCGTTACACCGAAGCCGGCCCTGAAGGCCTGTGCGGTGGCAAGAAAGTGGTGATCGTTTCCACCTCCGGCGGCATTCATGCTGGCCAGGCCAGTGGCATCGCCCACGAAGAGTATCTGAAGCTGGTGCTGGGCTTCCTCGGCATCACCGATATCGAAATCGTCCGCGCCGAAGGCCTGGCGTATGGTGAGGAAGTGCGCAACAACGCCATGACCGCCGCTCAAGCGAAGATCAGCGAGCAACTGTTTGCCGCCGCGTAAGGCTTGCGTAAAGAACAGCTGATGTTCAGGCAAGGCCCAAAAAACTCTGTATTCTGGTTCCGCAAGGGCTAGGTACAGAGTTTTTTGTTTCTGACTGTTGCATAATCTGGCCCGGGTTATGCAATCAAACGATCAACGTCTGCGTGCAACGCCGCGCCGGATCACCGAACCTCAGGGTTTCGGGCGTGTCGGAACATAAAGGATCTTTCGCTTGAGTAACACAGGGTGGGCCATCCCATGATGCGTCTTTGTGCAACGTTACTGATTTGCCTGCTTGGCAGCCTCGGTTCAGTGCATGCCGCGCCCGGGCGACACCCCGTATGGAGTGTCGGTTACCATGAGATGACATTCCTCGATCCGCTGGACCTGCAACCGATGCGCGCCATCGCTTTCTATCCTTCCAGCGATCGTGAACACACCAGCCTGCTTGAAGGCTACAAGGTCGAGGCTGGCGAAGACACCAAGGTCGCCATTGGCCGCTTTCCGATGTTGATGCTGTCCCACGGCAACACCGGCACCCCCATCGCGCTGCATGACCTGGCCACCTCGCTGGCCCGCAAGGGTTTTGTCGTGGTCGCGGTGATTCATCCCGGCGACAACTCCAAAGACCACAGCCGACTCGGCACGTTGAGCAACCTCTACGGGCGGCCGATCCAGATTTCCGAAGCGATCACCGCCACCCTCGGCGACCCGATGCTTTCGCCATTCGTGAATGCCGATCAGGTCGGCGTGATTGGTTATTCGGCCGGCGGCGAGACCGCGTTGATCCTCTCTGGCGCGCAGCCGGATCTCGATCGTCTGCGCCGTTACTGCCTGGAACGCCCCGACGACCGCGATGCTTGCAACACTCAGGGCGAGCTGATCGTCGATCGCGATGACTTGCAGCCAGTGGCCGATTCGCGCGTGCATGCGCTGCTGCTGATGGCGCCACTGAGTCTGAAGTTCGGGCGCCACACCCTGGCGGACGTACATGTGCCGGTGCTGCTGTACAGCGGTGATGGCGACAAACTGGTGGCTTTCGACAAAAACGCCGCCGCCCTGGCACGCAAACTGCCGACCGCCCCGGACTTCAAACTGCTAGCGGGGGCAGGGCACTTCGTGTTCATGGCGCCGTGCAACGAAGAGCAGATCCGCGCCATGCCGGCGCTGTGCACCGACGCCGACGGCGTGGATCGCGAAGACATCCACCGCAACCTGATCTCCGAAGCCGGGCAATTCTTCTCGCGCACGCTGGGCAAGCCGAGCCGGGCGGGGATGCAAACGGCGGATCAATGATCCTGGTCCTTTGCAGGCTCATTGCTACAGGGGGCCGTCCAGTCAAGACATCGCCCGGCGCTTGAGCAGCAAGGTCAACCCCAGCCCGGTCACCGACAGTAGCGCTGCACTGAAGAAAATCCACGAATACCCCAAATTCAGCGCCACCGCGCCCATCAGCGGCCCGGCAATCGCCAGCGCCAGATCGAAGAACACCGCGTACGCCCCCAACCCCGAACCCCGGCTGGAGTTGGGCACTTGCTTGATCGCCTCAACAGCCAGTGCCGGGTACACCAGCGACAAGCCAAAACCCGCCAGGCCCGCCCCGATCAACGCGAAGGCGGTGGACGGGGCCAGCCACAACAGCACCAGGCCAACGGTTTCGATGGTCATGCAGGCAATCGCCGAATTGAATCCGCCAAAACGGCTGATTGCCGAAATGAACAGCAGCCGCGACACGATGAAACATACGCCAAACACCGTCAGGCAATACGCCGCGCCGCTCCAACCCCGATTGAGGTAATACAGAGTGATGAAGGTAGTCAGCGTGCCGTAACCGATAGACGCCAGACTCAAACTGGCGCCAAACGGTGCAATGCGCCCGAACACTGCCCAACAAGGCAGCCGTTCACCGCGCACCACCGGCACTGAGGGTTTATTGCGGATCAGCACCAGAGCGCCCGCCGCCAGTACTGACAGCGCGATGCCGAGGCTGGCAAAACCGTAATCGGCGACCATGACCACGCCCAGCGGCGCGCCAATCGCAATCGCGCCGTAGG
>NZ_QAIU01000112.1:0-2542 GCF_003061205.1 Pseudomonas sp. HMWF006 | reverse complement strand
GCCCAACCCGTATGACAATCAGGGCCAGGCCGACGGTGGCTCGCAAGGCATGAGCAAAACCGCCAAATACGGTGGCCTCGGCGCGCTGGCCGGTGCACTGGCCGGTGCCGCCATCGACCACAACAACCGTGGCAAGGGGGCCTTGATTGGTGCCGCAGTGGTGGGGGCGTCGGCAGCCGGTTACGGTTATTACGCCGACCAGCAAGAGAAAAAGCTGCGTGCGAGCATGGCCAACACTGGGGTTGAAGTGCAGCGTCAGGGCGATCAGATCAAGCTGATCATGCCGGGCAACATCACGTTTGCCACCGATTCGGCGAACATCGCGCCGAGCTTCTACCAGCCGTTGAACAACCTGGCCAACTCGCTGAAAGAGTTCAGCCAGAACCAGATCGAAATCGTTGGCTACACCGACAGTACCGGCAGCCGTCAGCACAACATGGACCTGTCCCAACGGCGTGCGCAGAGCGTGGCCACCTACCTGACCTCGCAAGGTGTCAGCGGTGCCAACCTGTCGGCCCGTGGCGCCGGTCCGGATAACCCGATTGCCAGCAACGGTGACGTCAATGGCCGGGCGCAGAACCGCCGCGTTGAAGTCAACCTGAAGGCGATTCCGGGTCAGCAGTACGGTGGTCAGCAGCAACAACAGCCGGGTACGGTTCAGCAGTATCCGTAAGCGATTGCCTGAATGAAGAAATGCCCGGTCCTGTGATCGGGCATTTTTGTGTGTGGCCTGTGCCGGCTCCTTCGCGAGCAGGCTCGCTCCCACAGTGGAATGCATTTCAAAATGTTGGAGTGAGCCTGCTCGCGATGGCGATCAAATCGGCACCACAAAACCATCAGGCACAAAAAAGCCCCCGGACAACGGAATTGTCCGGGGGCTTTTTGTTGCGCGCGAAGCTGATTACTTCTTCAGACCATAGTGCTCATCGAGCATGCCCGGCGAGTTCGGGGTCTTCGGTGCGTAGTCGCGTGGCGGCTCCTGATCGCGCGGTGGCGTCAGGCGTTCGCGCGGTGCCTGTGCGGCATCGGCGTGCAGGGCGGCGATCAGGCGCTGGCGGGTCTGCTCGTCCAGGGCCAGACGATTGGCGCCCTCGGCGAGATGATCCTGCACTTCCTGATAGCTCTGGGTCAGCTTCTTGACCAGCATCGCGGTGCTGTTGAAGTGGGTGACCACCTCGTTTTGATAACTGTCGAAGCGCTCCTGGATATCATCCAGTTGACGCTGCGTGCGGCTCGGTGCGGCGTTCGGCGCAACGCGCGCGATCAGGAATCCAATGGCGACACCCACAACCAGGGCAAGAGTCGGTAACAACCAAACTAAGAGCGAGTGTTCCACGAGTCCTTCCTCTATAAACGGCTTTGCTTTACGTTAACGGCTCGAACCTGCGCTGTATACCGCGATTCACTCGCAATAGATTGGCACAGACAATTTGCTAGACGAGTCGACCCGATTCGAGGTCACGGAGTTCCTTCCTTGCTGATGCGTGAAACCCCTGTAGTGATTGACGGCCCGGTGGGCCAACTTGAGTCTCTGTACCTGGATAACGAGCAGCCAATCGGCATCGCGTTGATCTGTCATCCGAACCCGGTACAGGGCGGTACCATGCTCAACAAGGTCGTCTCGACCCTGCAGCGCACCGCGCGCGACGCCGGCCTGATTACCTTGCGCTTCAACTATCGCGGCGTCGGTGCCAGCGAAGGTTCCCATGACATGGGCAGCGGTGAAGTCGACGATGCTCAGGCTGCAGCCGCATGGCTGCGGGAAAAACACCCGGATCTGCCACTGACCCTGTTCGGTTTCTCCTTCGGCGGATTTGTTGCAGCAAGTCTCGGCGGTCGTCTTGAGGCCGAGGGCGTGCCGCTCAAGCAGCTGTTCATGGTGGCGCCGGCGGTCATGCGCCTGGGCGATCAGGATCAACTGCCGCAGCACGGCGAGCTGACCGTGATCCAGCCGGAAACCGACGAAGTGATCGATCCGCAACTGGTCTACGACTGGTCGGAAAAACTCCAGCGCCCCCATGAGCTGCTGAAAGTGGCAGAATGCGGACACTTTTTTCATGGCAAGCTGACCGATCTCAAGGATCTGATCCTGCCGCGTCTTTCGAATTGATTGCAGTCTGACAAGCGATTACCCATGACGAACCGTACCCGCATCCTCACCGGCATCACCACCACCGGCACGCCGCACCTGGGCAACTATGCCGGCGCCATCCGCCCGGCGATCCTTGCCAGCCGCGACAGCAATGCCGACTCGTTCTACTTCCTGGCCGACTATCACGCCCTGATCAAATGCGATGACCCGCTGCGCATTCAGCGCTCGCGTCTGGAAATCGCCGCGACCTGGCTGGCCGGTGGCCTGGATGTCGACCGCGTAACCTTCTACCGCCAGTCCGACATCCCGGAAATCCCTGAGCTGACCTGGCTGCTGACCTGCGTCGCCGCCAAGGGCCTGCTCAACCGTGCGCACGCCTACAAGGCCTCGGTGGACAAGAACGTCGAGACCGGTGAAGACCCGGATGCCGGCATCACCATGGGCCTCTAC
>NZ_QAIU01000111.1:0-7111 GCF_003061205.1 Pseudomonas sp. HMWF006 | reverse complement strand
CCAGTGCAGCAACGTCTCCAACACGTGTGGCACGCGTGCGTGAGAGCGAGCGGCGGGCATGGATCGTGGTGCCACTGTTAGAGATTCCAGCCTGCACGTTTGTGTTGGCGCGGCACAGGCGCCAGGGAGGGAACGGGTTGAATCGTGGGATTGAGGATGGGATATGTGCCTGACCACTTACCAAGTCTTGGGCGGGAGTCGGCGAGTATGGAAAATGCGTAAAACCTGTAACCGGCTCTGGCGAACACGGTACGGAATCAAATAAGGGCGACCGGGGACAATCCACTCACGCGTTCCGGGTAGGCGCCCTTCGCGTCCCGAGGCGGGAAATCGGGTGAGGTGATCAACATTGTCGAGAATGGTCTGAACAAAGTCAGAGGCAGCCTTGGGATTTTCAAGGGCGATGTACGCGGCTTCCTCATCGAGATTCTTTAACGCGGTTTTCAGCCACTCAATGCGCATTGGCATTCCATTTTTCAGCAATGGCCCTGACTTCATCAGCCGACGCGAAGTCCCCCGCATCGGCCTCTTTCAGCGCTTGCTGGATTTGTTCTATTTGCCAGGCTTCCCGCGCGAGGTACTCGCGTAATGCATCCACCGCCAAGTAAGACTTGCTGCGGCCAGTCGCTTTGGCGAGGCTGGCGAGTGTGTCGGCGATTTCATCTGGGATGCGCAGTGACATGATGGACATGACAATCTCGAAGTAGTGATTTGTAGTGCAACATACTACAGCGTCATACTCGCGGCGATTTGCCGTTCGTCTATCGAACTGTCCAACTGATTTTTTCAAGGAAGAACAATGACCATCAGACAAACTTTTGTCCTTGCCCTCGGTTTCCTGTCAATCACCACTCAAGCTCAGGCCGCCTGCACCACCCAGAGTTTCGACGGCACATCCATGTCGCGCTGCAACGTCTGGCCGGCCTTCCCGAGTCAGGCGATCTCGGTGAAATCCACCTACCTTGCCGATTCCGGCGGCGATGATGCCGGGGTATTCGACCTGGACCTGTCGATCGTCAATGCCAGTACTTACAACCCCATCGCCAGTTACCGTAAACCGGGCGCTTACAACTCCGATGCTGTGCGCTTGGATGATCTGCGTATCGACACCGCCCGTTATCGACTGGCGCCGCAGGTTCGGGCTTTTGGTCTGCGTTCAATGTTCGCGCACAGTTCCCACGCCATTCCCTACGAGAAAACCGATCTGGCGCTGTACGTGCGCGAAGGCAATGAGTTGCGTCCGGTGCTGGAGGGCCTGGTGGTCGCCAAGAACAACGGCGAGTTCATCAATGATTGCGAAGGCTATACCAAGACCATTCGCCGAACCGTCGAGATCGGCCCTTCCAGCCATCATGGCCTGGCCGATTTGATCGTCACCACCAACGGCAGCAAGATGAAAAATACGCAGTCGGGTAAGGAGTGTCTTTCCAAGACCACCCGTCTGAAGCAAAAACAGATCACCCTGACCTACGACGGCCAGCAATACATCGTCCCCGAAGACCTCAGAGGTTACTGAACCGATGCTCACCGGCCTCAACCACCTGACCCTGGCGGTCAGCGATGTGGATCGCAGCCTGGCGTTTTATCACGAGCTGCTGCAACTGCGCGTCGAAGCGACATGGGACGCCGGTGCCTACCTGTCGCTGCCGGGGCTGTGGTTGTGTCTGTCACTCGATCCGCAGCGCCTGTCAGCGCCCGCCGTCGATTACACCCATTACGCGTTCAGCCTCGGCGAGGTGGATTTTCCGCACTTCGTCCAGCGGCTAAAAGCGGCCAACGTGCAGCAATGGCGGGACAACCGCAGCGAAGGTGCATCGTTCTACTTTCTCGACCCTGATGGCCACAAGCTCGAAGTCCACGTCGGTGATCTGGCCTCGCGACTGGCAGCGTGTCGGTTCAAACCGTACTCCGGCATGCGTTTTTACGACGAGTCATGATCAGACACATTTGTCTGTTATAGACTGGCCACCACGTGTAATGGCCCCGTGCAGGTTTTCCATGACTCCATCGTTGTTACTGGCCGTGCTGGCCTCGGGTTTCATCTATGGCATCACGCCGGGTCCTGGCGTGCTGGCGGTGTTCGGTATTGGCGCGGCCCACGGACGGCGGGCCGGGGCCGGTTTTCTCTGCGGGCATCTGCTCGGCGATGTGGTCTGGTGCAGCACCGCGCTGATCGCCATTGTCGGCGCCCGGGAAATCGGCAGCACTGCGTTCGATGTGCTCGGCGTGCTCAGCGGTTTGTACCTGTTCTGGCTTGGCTGGCGTGCAGTGCGTGCTCAGCGTCGCAGCGGTGACGAACCGCAAGGCGCGGCGCGCCAGCCGTTCTGGCACGGTATTGTGTTCGGTCTGACCAATCCCAAGGCGTACCCGGTGGCAGTCGCGACGTTCACCGCGCTGCTGTCGAGCCGCGCTGAATTGCTGAACTGGTCGATGCTGCCGGCGCTGATCGCCCTGAGCTTCCTCGGCGGACTGCTGGCCTACG
Organism: Pseudomonas sp. HMWF006; assembly: GCF_003061205.1. NCBI lineage: Bacteria > Pseudomonadati > Pseudomonadota > Gammaproteobacteria > Pseudomonadales > Pseudomonadaceae > Pseudomonas > Pseudomonas sp. HMWF006. The sequence goes on along the minus strand of NZ_QAIU01000111.1, from coordinate 4,629 downwards.
CTATCCTGATTGGCGTGGTCGGCGCGCAGCGCGTGCGGACGCTGTATCAGCGTCACGAATTGCTGATCACGCGGTTGTGTGGCGTGATGTTCATCGGTTTCGCCATCAACGCGCTGATGCATGCGCTGCCGGGGCTGATGCCGAACAAAGCTTGAAGGTGTGTGCAGGGATGCGCAATCAAGAGGTCACGGATGGTTGATCAGTGCTGCATTACCCGGACACCCACGCTGAACCATGGAAAGCCGAAATTCCGCGCCGTTGGCGAGTTTTATTGATTTATTGCTGGATGCCGTTTGCGCGGTCGACAAGCAGGGCCGTTTCGTTTTTGTCAGCGCTGCTTGCGAGCGGATCTTCGGTTACACGCCTGAAGAGCTGATCGGCCGGCAAATGATCGAACTGGTGCACCCGGCCGACCGTCAGCGCACCCTGGCCGCCGCCCATGAAATCATGGGTGGTGACCCCAAACACAACTTCGAAAACCGCTACGTGCGCAAGGATGGCAGCGTCGCCCATATCCTCTGGTCGGCACGCTGGTCGGAAGTCGATCAACTGCGCATTGCCGTGGCCCGCGACATCACCGAACGCAAGCAGGCCGAATCCCGGCAGGCGGCGTTGTATGCGATCTCGGAGGCGGCGCACGTGGCAGAGGATTTGCTGGCGCTGTTCAAGCGCATTCACCTGATCATTGGCGAATGGCTACCGGCGCTGAACTTCTCCGTGGCGCTGTACGACGAACATTGCGCCAAGCTGAATTTCCCTTACCACGTCGATGACAACGAATTGCAGCCCGAGCAACCGGGCACGGTCACCGGACGTCTGTGCACGCAAGTGATCCGCAGCGGTCAACCGATCCTGCTGACACCGGACAGTCCCGATGCCTCTCCCGAATTCGCTGCGCTGGTGGCCGGGCAGGATTCACCCTGCTGGCTCGGCGTGCCGTTGCACTCGAAAAACGGCACCATCGGCGCACTGATCGTAAAGAGCCTGCCCGGCGGCGAGCGCTACACCGAGCAGGACAAGGAACTGCTGCAATACGTCTGTGCCCAGGTCGCGACTGCCATCGAGCGCCAGCAATTGCATGCACGGCTCAAGCGCATGGCGCAGTACGACCAACTGACGCAGTTGCCCAATCGCGAATTGCTCCGGGATCGCCTCAAATCTGCGCTGGCCAGTGCCCGGGAAGCGTCGGGCAACATGGCGCTGCTGTATGTCGATCTGGATCGCTTCAAGCAGGTCAATGACACCTTTGGTCACGCCGTTGGCGACATGCTGTTGCAAACCGTGGCCAACCGGTTGAAGGGGTGCGTGCGCGAGACCGATACCGTCGCGCGCATCGGTGGCGATGAGTTCATCGTGCTGCTGCACAGCGTTCACGTCGCGGAAGATGCCGACAGCGTGGCGCAGAAAATCCGCCAGGTGCTGGTACAACCGATGCGTCTGGACGGTCACAACCTGCACATCGAACCGAGCATCGGTGTCGCCCGTTACCCGGAACACGGCAGTGAAGAACAACAGCTGTTTCGCCACGCCGATCAGGCCATGTACACGGCGAAACGCTTGAACCATCGGGCGCTGGATATCTGATCGGCGGCGCGCCGTTCGTCGCGACATCGGCAACTTTTCTAAACCTTTGCCGCCCAGAAAATTCTCAATTCAGGTGGGCAGTTGCTCGCGACGATCAATACCAAGAGGTAGAGAATCATGCCTAATTCAAGAAACTCGAACTCGGGAAACTTCGCTAACGATCGAACGAAGGCGTCTGAAGCCGGTCGCAAAGGTGGGAAAACCACCACCACGACCGTCGATAAAGAGCCTGCGAAAACCGAAATGGGCCGCAAGCCCGCTCAAAAATCGAAGTAAGTGAAGGTTGTTTTGATTGAGAGGCGGGGGCGTAAGCTCCCGCTTGAATTTCGAATGAAGGAGGGCGCGACCATGAGCCGGATGGCCACCCGTATACGTAACGCTGTTTTTGCACCTGTGTCGGGCCTGCTGTTGAGCGTGTGTGCCACTGGCGTTTTTGCCCAGTCGCCCACCGATTTCATCAACGATGCCTCAGCCAAAGGCATGGCCGACATCGAGGCCAGTCGTCTGGCCCACAGCAAGGCCGAATCGAAAGAGGTCAAGGACTACACCATCGTCGTGATCAACGACCGCACCACGGCCAATCAGCACCTGGCGAAAATCGCCAAGAAGCTTGATCTGCCGGTGGCGCCCCGTGAAGAACTCGCCGACAAGGCCAAGGAATTGATGCCGCAGGTGACCGACGGCCCTTCTTTCGATCAGGCCTATGCCGCCAGCCAGGTCAAAGCCACTGAAGAGGCCATCGAGCAGATTCAGCAGGAGGCACAAAACACTGACGTGCCGGAAATCAAAGCCTTCGCGGATGAAACGTTACCCAAGCTGCAAAGCCATCTGCAAATGGCTCGCCAATTACAGGCCAGCCGTTGATCAAGATATAAAGATCGCAGCACTCGACAGCTCCTGCACTCTTCCTGCAGGAGCTGCCGAAGGCTGCGATCTTTTGCTTTTATCTGACCATCAGCACTCATTCAGATCCTGTTTCGACTTGCTCTTCTCGCCCAGCCCCTCAAGATTGAACACTTCCCCTTCGCCCAACGCACGGTAATGCCTGCGCAGCGCTTCCAGTTGCTTCAAATCCAGCGCCTCCAGCCCGAGCATCGCGTTCTGCGCCTCTTTGGTCACCAACAGCAATTCGTCGATCTTCAAATGCAGGATGTCGGTGTCGCGGTTTTGGGTGTTCTGGATCAGGAACACCATCAGAAAGGTGATGATGGTCGTCGAGGTATTGATGATCAGTTGCCAGGTGTCGTTGTAATGAAAAATCGGCCCACTCAAGCCCCACAGTCCAATCAGGATCAGCGCCCCCATAAACGTCTTGGGGCTACCGGCCCACAGGGCGAGTTTCTGAGAGATTTTCGCGAATTTCATTGCCGTGTTCCTCATTGGGAATGCCTGAAATTCAGACAGTGACGGCGGGATGAAAATTCTACCGGTGGCGCATCTGTCCCTGAGAAACCGGTCTTTTGACCGGCATTCTCACGAGTACGCTATGCCTTGAGCTCGACGTCGACCTGCCAATCGAAATACCCCACGGCCTCACACTGTTGATTGACCAGCATGAAGCTCAAGTGGCAGTGGGCAGTGCCGCTGTTTTTCGGTGTGCAGATCCAGAGGTGATCATCGGCGTTCTTGCTGCCCGGTTCAGCCGGGTTGTCCGGATTGGGGGCGGGCACCGTCAGGTTGGTGTGGACCTCCAGCCGCGGATCGGACAAGGCGTCGCCATCAGCGGTCAGGGCGTACATGACAACGCTGTGTTCTGCGATCAGGCTGACGGATCTTGCGCGCACATGCAGGTCACGATCAATGCCCCCCGTAATCGTCAATTTACTGTCATTTATGACTATTTTTTTCGAGTTGTCATTCGTGGCGAAAAAGATGAAGCCGTCGGCAATGCTTGTCGGCGCAGTAGCGTCCAGACTGGGATTCGGATACCGGGAAAGCACGGATTCGGCATCGACGATCAGCAGCACATTTTGTGCGCTGGTGGCGCCGGAGGAGTGGGAACGGATCGGTTCGCTGGTCATCATGGATTCCTTTCATGATGGTGGCTCAAGGCGACAGCCGCTTCGGTCAAGGCAACGCATCCTGTTCCGGCCGGGGCGGCGACGGATCGGTAAAGCCCCTCGTTGCCAAGGGGCTCGACGCATCATCAGTTGTGGATCGAGATGAATGGGTCCCACGAGCAGCAGCCGATGATCTGGCAGTTGCGGTCAACGATCAGGAAGTGGAAGTGATAGGTCACGCGACCGCAGTCCAGGGTCTCGGATGACCAGTAATGGTTATCGACTTTCTGGCAGCTCGGCACGGATGGATTGCTGGTGTTCGGCACCGCCACACAGGCGCTGGCCTTGCGTGGCGAGGGTGGGGAGATCAGGTCGGCGCCGGCGTTGCCAATGAATTTGTAGAAGATCACCGCCTGTTCGAAGCTCTGCGACAGACTGGTTTCACGCCAGCGGATCAGGTCGCCGACCTGCGCCTTGAGATCCAGTTCGCCACCGGCCTGACCGCTGACGACGTTGTCCTGATTGGTAACCATGTACACATGTTTCCAATCGATCAGCGTCGGATTTTTCGGGTCCTTGCTGATGTTTGGATACTTTTTCAGAATGGTTTCGGTGTCGATGGAAACCAGAATATCTGTCACTCGAGACATGGTAATGCTCCTTTTTCATAGTGAACGCCGGCCCGCAGTCCAGGCACGACGACGCTTGCTTGCCGTATGGCGTTTGCGAGCACACTACTGGGGGGAACCCACCGGTCACGAGAGATGAGCAGGCCGTGCTCCTTGCACGAAATCGTCTGATCGGGTTCCTTCCGATTGCCGCCACTTGACTATAGGTTTGTTTTTTTAGCTGTCAAAATCGCTTTTATGCGACTCGACGGACGGTCGCAGCATTCATAACGACCAATCGGTCGGCGATAAGCCGGTGCGGTGATCTGACATCGTTTGCAATCAGTCGCTGTGGAACTGCCCGCTGCGCTGCCTGTATCGTGACGAACCGCTGCCATGCCCCCGACAGGAGAACGCAATGAGTTGGTCCGCCAGAC
>NZ_QAIU01000110.1:0-1354 GCF_003061205.1 Pseudomonas sp. HMWF006 | reverse complement strand
GTTCGTCACTGTTCGCTTCTGGCGGTGGGGGCGGCGGGGTCAGGCTGGCGGTGAGTTCGTCCTGGCTGACAGTACCGTCCTTGTTCTTGTCCAGGGCCGAGAAGATCTGGTTGCTGTCGGCGCTACTGCCGGCGCTGGTCAGGCCGCTGCTCAGTTCGTCGCTGCTGATGGCGCCGTCGCCGTCGGTGTCGAGGGCGCTGATCAGGGCGTCGGCCAGGTCGGTGTTCGGGGCCTGGTCGCGGGGCGGTGGCGGCGTCATCGCGGTCATTTCTTCGGCGCTGAGGCTGCCGCTGCCGTCGCTGTCCAGATCACCGAACTGTTGGCTCAGGTTGACCAGCAGGCCATCGTCGGATTTCTCCGACAGGGCGCTATTCAGTTCGTCCTGATTCACCGCGCCGTCGCCGTTGCTGTCGAGTTTGGCGAAAAGTTGCTTTTGCAGTTGCTGGCTGCGGGCGTTTTGCGTGGAGGTGCTGCTGGTACTGGTATAGCTCGTGTAGTTGCTGACGCTACCGATCATCGGACTCACTCCCTGGGATGGAAAACCGGTGGTGTACCGGCTTATGCAGACTCAAGGGGCAACGTGTCCTGGGTGTTTGGACTTTGTACCGGTGGTTACACAGATTGGCAGCGCACGCAAACCTACAACGATCGGTGGTGTTCTCAGGTGCGCAGCAGGCGGATGATGGCGGTCAGGCCGCCGCCGGGTGTTTCTTCCAGATTCAACTGCCCGCCCAGCCGCTGCGCCGCCTCGCGCGCGATGGTCATGCCCAGACCTACACCGCCGGAGTTGCGGTTGCGCGAGCCTTCCAGGCGATAAAACGGTTCGAACACCGCCTCACGTTTGTCTTCGGCAATCCCCGGGCCGTGGTCGATCACGCGAATCAGCAGTTGCTCGCGCTGATCCTGCAATTCGATGCGTGCCTGTCCGGCATAGCGCAAGGCATTGTCCATCAGGTTGTTGATGCACGAACGCAAGGCCATCGGCTGCACGGGCAACGGTGCGCAGTGGCCGCTGACCTGCACGTCCGCGCCCTGGTCCTGAGCGTTTTCGCAGAGCGATTCGACCAGGGCCTGCACGTCCATCAATTGCAGTGCCTCGCTGGTGCGCTGTTCGTGCAGGTAGGTGAGGGTGGCGTCGAGCATGTCGATCATGTCGTTCAGATCCTGACGCATCTGGCTTTGCAGCTTGTCATCGCTGATGTTTTCCAGGCGCAGTTTCAGGCGTGACAGCGGTGTGCGCAGGTCGTGGGAGACGGCGCCGAGCATCCGCGCGCGTTGCTGGACCTGTTCGCGAATGCGTTGCTGCATCAGGTTGAAGGTGTGTGCCGCTTGCCGCGCCTCCCGTGGGCCGGAC
>NZ_QAIU01000109.1:0-5232 GCF_003061205.1 Pseudomonas sp. HMWF006 | reverse complement strand
TTGTACGTCAGCCTCAGTCTGTTCCAGGAAGCGCAGGCCAGCACGGTGATTCTGGCGATGCTGGTGCTGGTGTTTGTGGTGGACTGGTTAAGTGCGTGGAGCCGGCAACGCTGGGTCAAGGCGTAGACGCAGATGCTGGTGAGTGGATATCTGCCAGAAGCTGATTATGCTCAAGGAAACCTTGCACACCCGCGAGGCGCTCAGACTGTGCAGGTTTCATGCGACCGCAAGGGCGGCATTTGCCACAAGGCCAGAGTGCGATAAGCAGTAACGGGGGACTCCGGCCTACAACAATAAGCACAACGGAGAACACCCATGGCCACAACCTACACAACGTCCACCGGCAGTCCACCGCGCAGCGGCGGCATCACCAAGGAAGAGCGCAAGGTCATCTTCGCCTCGTCCCTCGGTACGGTTTTCGAGTGGTACGACTTTTACCTCTACGGCTCGCTGGCGGCGATCATCGCCAAACACTTCTTTGCCGGCGTAAACGAAACCACTGCGTTCATCTTTGCCCTGCTCGCCTTTGCGGCAGGGTTTGCCGTGCGGCCATTCGGTGCGATTGTGTTTGGCCGGCTCGGCGACATGATCGGGCGCAAACACACGTTCCTGATCACCATCGTGATCATGGGGATCTCGACCGCTATCGTCGGCTTGCTGCCCGGTTACGCGACCATTGGCGTCGCCGCGCCGATCATCCTGATCACCCTGCGCTTGCTGCAAGGCCTGGCGCTGGGCGGCGAGTATGGCGGCGCCGCGACTTACGTGGCCGAACACGCGCCACGCAACAAGCGCGGCTTCTTCACCTCGTGGATTCAAACAACCGCAACGCTGGGCCTGTTTTTGTCGTTGCTGGTGATTCTCGCCTGCCGCACCGCGCTGGGCACCGAAGCGTTCGAAGCCTGGGGCTGGCGCATTCCGTTCCTGCTGTCGATTCTGCTGCTGATCATCTCGGTGTACATCCGCCTGCAACTGAGCGAGTCGCCGGTGTTCCAGAAAATGAAGGCCGAAGGCAAGGCATCGAAAGCGCCGCTGACCGAATCCTTCGCCCGTTGGGACAACCTGAAAGTGGTGATCATGGCGCTGCTCGGCGGCACGGCTGGCCAGGCCGTGGTCTGGTACACCGGGCAGTTCTATGCGCTGTTCTTCCTGTTGCAGACCCTGAAGATCGACCCACAGACCGCCAACCTGCTGATCGCCGGTTCACTGCTGATCGGCACGCCATTCTTCGTGATTTTCGGTAGCCTCTCCGACCGCATCGGGCGCAAGCCGATCATCATGGCCGGGTGCATTCTGGCAGCGCTGACCTACTTCCCGATCTTCCATGCGCTGACCCAGTACGGAAATCCCGACGTGTTCATCGCCCAGGAGAAGAACCCGGTCAAAGTGATCGCCAATCCCGATCAGTGTTCGTTCCAGTTCGACCCGGTGGGCAAGGCCCGATTCACCAGTTCCTGTGACCTGGCCAAGACCCTGCTGGCGAAACGGGCGATCCCGTATGAGAACGTGATTGCCGAACCCGGCACCATCGCGCAAGTGCGCATTGGCGACAAAGTGGTCGAGAGTTTCGAAGGCAGTGCGCTGCCCGCTGCCGACTTCAAGACGCGCAACGATGCCTTCACCGCGACCCTCGGCACCGCACTCAAGGACGCCGGTTACCCGGAGAAAGCCGACCCGGCAAAAACCAACTACCCAATGGTGCTGCTCCTGCTGACCGTGCTGGTGATCTACGTGACCATGGTCTATGGCCCGATCGCCGCGTGGCTGGTGGAACTGTTCCCGACGCGCATCCGCTACACCTCGATGTCGCTGCCCTATCACATTGGTAACGGCTGGTTTGGCGGCTTCCTCCCGACAGTGGCGTTCGCCATGGTCGCCGCCACCGGCGATATCTATTACGGCTTGTGGTACCCGATCGTGATTGCCGTGATGACCGCGGTACTCGGCATATTCTTCCTGCCGGAAACCAAGGATCGCGACATTCTCAAGGATTGAACCGAATCCCTGTAGGCGCTGCCGCAGGCTGCGGTAGCGCCTACAGCGGTTGGCGCAAGCGCATAAATGACCGCTCGTCGCCACCTGTAAGATCTGACAGGTGCGCTTTACCCCACAACGCGCTCTGATAACTCCTGCCGGTCCACCACGCAGGAGCCTCATTCATGATCACCTCAACCCCACCGGACAACAACGTCCTCGTCCTGAGGCCGCCAATCGTCAACGGCCAAACCAGGCCCGTGGTAGGTGCACACATCGGTCTGCCCCTGGTGGCCTACGACCTGGTCACCGACGGTAAAGGCGCGGTTGTCCTCGTCGACCCTCCGCTGGACGACACCATGGACCCCGGGGATGTCATGGAGCTTTGGCTTGAAGGCGAGTCGGCTGCACTGGACAGCAAAACCATTGAGGATCCGGATGTGCGCACCACGTTGCGCATTCCCAAGGACCGACTGCACCCGGACAAGGTCAACGTGCTGTACTACACCATCAGGCGTGGCAGTAACAATCGAGGCGAATCCACGCCGCTGGAAATACTCTATAACCGCATCCGTCCTGGTCTGAAGGATCGGTACGACGCCCCCGGCGGCCATTCCGAACTCGAGTTGCTGCTGCCGGATGTCATCAGAAATGGCGTCGATCCCGATTTCGTCGACGCGCAGGTCAGCGTTTCATACCCGTACTGCAGGGCCTACGACAGCATTACCCTCAAATGCAACGGCGAGCAGATGACCGTCAAGGTGAAGCCGACCGAGGCTCCACCACCACCCAACCCAGGCTCGGAAGTCCCGATCACCATTCACTTCACTGTGGATCGCGCATTTCTCGACAAAGCCAAACGGCTGGACCAGAAACTGCATTTTTCCTACACCGTCACCGACCAGATTGGCAACGGCCCGGACACTGACGCGCCGTGGTCGCCGGTGCAGACCGTGGATGAGGATCTGGATGGTACGCGCCTGCCGATGCCGATTCTGCTGGAACGCAAAGAAGACTTTCCGGGGGATGACGCGAGCATCATTGACCTTGAGAAACTCGCCGGCAATCCGTTGCTGATCGTTGTGATGACGGCGGACAACCGTTTTGTCGTGGGCGATGACGTCATCGCGACCTATACCGCAACAAACACAGGCCAACCCGCCGATGTAGTAATACCCGTTTCCGGCAAAGTGGAAGCGGATCCTTTCGGCGCGAAGAAAACCTTGTTCCTTGAAATCGCCAACGACAAGATTTTCCCTGGCAGTAGCGTGACGGTCACCTACGAGTTGCGCAGGTCCAACGGTGATCTGGTGGCCAACTCCAACACGGCTAAAGCAACGGTGACAGGGACCAACCCGATAGAACTGCTGCCGCCATTTCTGGTGGCACCGGCGGTCGACCCGATTGATGTGCTGGCCTATCCGAACGGCGTGACGGTGCGGATCGAATACCTCCAGGCCCTTGACGGGGACAAAGCTCGGCTGGTGGAGGTCAATCCGCCGGCGGGTGCGCCGAAGTTTCCATTGGTGCCATTCAATACCAACAAGCGGGTGAACACGGTGCTGAGTCCGGCGTTTCTAGAGGCTCGGCAAGGCCAGGTGATCGAACTGCATTGGAGCCTGAATCGCAACAATCAACAGGCTGGCCGCTCAACAGAGCTGAACTTAACGATATTGAAACTTCCTGCGGTCCTGTTTTTTATCAACGCCCCTTACCTCATCGCCCCTGCGGGTCGATTGAAAGAAGTCGTTATTCGCGTTGGCTCCGAGGCTCAACCGATTGCTGATGCAAAAGTGACGTTGACCCTTCCTGATGGCTTCAGATACGCCGATGGCGGCTCGGGTGATCGCGAGTTCATTAGCGATGCTTTGGGTTTGATCACCGTTAATGACATTAAAGGTTCGAGCCGTCCGGGCGAAGTCGCCCTGATTGCGACCCATGCAGGTCGAACAGAAAGCGCTACGGTCGTTGTTCAGGCTCATGGGCCGGTAGGCAGGATTGAGATGGTAGCCCAGCCTCACACGATCATCTTCAGTCGAGATGGCAAGAGGGCCTATGTCGGTTGTGATTCCCCAGATTCCATCGCTGTCATTGATACCGCCTCGAACACCGTAATAGACAGATACTTGGTCGGGACCGCCCAGTATGATTTTGCTTTAAGCCCAGACGACAAATTCCTGTATGTCACCGCTGTGCTTAATGCAAAAAACACGCTCTACATCCTTGAAGCGGCCACAGGGAAAACCGTCAAAACAATAGACAGCACGCAGGACCAGACACATATATTTTTCAAGCCAGATGGAACAGAATTTTTTAGGTGCCTTAATGGATATGGAATCTCTCTCACCAATACAGCAACAGAGCTTCCGCGCAGCCTGGCTACTCTAAAAAACCCAGCATCAGGTACATTTACTAATGACGGGAAACTTCTTTACGTGTGTATCACTACCCCGGGATCTTCTGTCGCGGTTATCGAAACCGCCACCCTCAAGGTGCTGCGTAATATCACCATAGCCCCAAATGCAAGTTACTGCGCGCTCAGCCCTGATAACAGCCGCCTATATGTCGTCCATTACAGTGATACCCCGTATCCAGGGGTGACGGTAATCGACACCAGCAACGACAAGCCCATCACGAACATACCAACTGCCCAATCCAGGCACCTCGTATTAAGTTCAGATGGAGACTTTCTATATGTCCCATCCCGAGCAAGCCAATCGGTACTGGTGATTGACACAAAAAACTTCAGTACTCGCAACATCCCGGCACCGGGTAGTTATCATGGACTTGCACTCACCCCAGATGACTCGCGCCTTTTTGTGTGTCTCGCTGATAGCCGTGCGATAGATGTCTTTCAGATTGACAATACAGCAGATAATTTAGAATGGAGCGAACCCGGTTTACAGCCATAACAGGCAATCCGGGAACAGAAAAAACTTTTCACTGGAACAATCATCGCTCGGTAGTTAGTACAAAAGATCGCAGCCTTCGGCGACTCCTGCAAAAATCAGGAACTGCCGAAAGTTGCGATCTTTTGCTTTTGAGGGCTTACCCGATTCGCACCGGTCCGCTAACAGTTAGCCGCACTCTGACCACTCGTCGAAAACCCCAACCCACCTGTCAGATCTGACAGGTGCCAACTTCACCGTCCCGGTGCCTAATCACTCCATCGCCCCCCACTCGGCAGGAGTGCCCTTCAATGCTCGTTCAACCCCGCAAAGACATCAACACACTCGCCTTGAACGATCCGGAAATCAC
>NZ_QAIU01000108.1:2352-8505 GCF_003061205.1 Pseudomonas sp. HMWF006 | reverse complement strand
CCTCAGGCGCGCCATCCAGGGTCTGTCGATACAACTGCTGGTCCGCCTCATTGACGAAAACCACCCCGTCCAGCGTCAGACAAAACGCGCCACCACCATATTCGTACACCCGACTGCGCACGCTGAAGCCATTCGGCGTCAGACATTTCGCCACGCCATCGTGCCACTGCCAGATCCGGCACGCGGCGTCCTGCGGGCGATATTCATTCCAGAACAAACCGTGGGCGCCGAGTTGCAGTTCGGCGAAGTCCATTCCGGCGGCGACGGCCTGGGCGGCGCTGAAAGGCTCAGCCCTTGGCGATGAGGCGTGAGTTTCGTTCATTGCGAAAGGCCAGTTGTTCGATGGTCTGGGTGGCGGTCTCGGCTTCTTCGCGGGCCTTGAGGATCACGCCGTGATGTTCGGATTTGCTGCACACCGGGTCGGCGTTGCTTGCGTCACCCGTGAGCATGAATGCCTGACAGCGGCAGCCGCCGAAGTCCTGTTCCTTCTCGTCGCAGGAGCGGCAAGGCTCGGGCATCCAGTCGTAACCGCGAAAGCGATTGAAGCCGAACGAGTCGTACCAGATGTGCTGCATGCTGTGGTCGCGCACGTTGGGAAATTGCACCGGCAGCTGTCGGGCACCATGACAAGGCAGGGCGGTGCCGTCCGGGGTGACTGTCAGAAAGAGGCTGCCCCAGCCGTTCATGCAGGCTTTCGGTCGTTCTTCGTAGTAGTCCGGGGTCACGAATATCAGTTTGCACGGATGCCCTTCGGCTTCCAGCTTGGCGCGGTATTCGTTGGTGATGCGTTCGGCGCGCACCAGTTGTTCCTTGGTCGGCAACAGGCCGACACGATTGAGCTGCGCCCAGCCGTAGAACTGGCAGGTGGCGAGTTCGACAAAGTCGGCCTCCAGCGCGATGCACAGTTCGATGATGCGGTCGATCTTGTCGATGTTGTGCCGATGGGTGACGAAGTTCAGCACCATCGGATAGCCGTGGGCCTTCACCGCCCGGGCCATTTCCAGCTTCTGCGCGAAGGCTTTTTTCGAGCCGGCGAGCAGGTTGTTCACTTGCTCGTCACTGGCCTGGAAGCTGATCTGGATGTGATCGAGACCGGCCTTCTTGAAATCGCTGATTTTTTGCTCGGTCAGGCCGATGCCGGAGGTGATCAGGTTGGTATAGAAACCCAACTGCCGCGCTTCACGAATCAGCTCGGCCAGGTCCTGGCGCACCAGTGGCTCGCCACCGGAAAAACCCAGTTGCGCCGCGCCCATCTCCCGCGCTTCGCGGAACACCTTGATCCACTGCTCGGTGCTCAGCTCTTTGCCCTGCTCGGCGAAATCCAGCGGATTGGAGCAGTACGGGCATTGCAGCGGGCAGCGGTAGGTCAACTCGGCGAGCAGCCACAGCGGCAGGCCGACCTCCGGCTTGGGCGGCAGATCAGTCAAGGGTGATCCAGTGCTGTGCACGGGCAACCTCCATGAATTGCTCGATGTCGTCACCGAGCTCAGGCACGCCGGGGAACTGCTCATCGAGTGTGGCGATGATCGCTGCGACATCGCGTTCACCGTCGATCAAACCACCGATCAGCGCGGCGCTGTCGTTGAGTTTGATCATGCCTTCGGGGTAGAGCAGCACGTGGCCTTTTTGCGCCGGTTCGTACTGGAAACGGTAGCCGGGACGCCAGGTCGGGGTCTTGCTGCGATCGAAACTCATAAGGTGATTCCTTTGTGCCAGACCCGTTGTTCGGTGACGCTGTGATACGGCGGGCGGTTCAGTTCGTAAGCCATGCTCATGGCATCGAGCATGCTCCAAAGAATGTCCAGTTTGAACTGGAGAATTTCCAGCATGCGCTCCTGGCCTTCGCGGGTCTTGTAGTGCTCTAGCGTGATCGCCAGACCGTGCTCGACATCGCGCCGCGCCTGACCGAGGCGGGTGCGGAAATATTCGTAACCGGCCGGGTCGATCCACGGGTAATGCTGCGGCCAGCTGTCGAGGCGCGACTGGTGGATCTGCGGCGCGAACAGTTCGGTCAGCGAGCTGCTGGCGGCTTCCTGCCAACTGGCGCGGCGGGCGAAGTTGACGTAGGCGTCGACCGCGAAACGCACACCGGGCAGCACCAGTTCCTGGGAGCGCAGTTGATCGGGGTCGAGGCCGACCGCCTGACCAAGGCGCAGCCACGCTTCGATACCGCCGTCTTCTCCGGGGGCGCCGTCGTGGTCGAGCAGGCGTTGAATCCACTCGCGGCGGATCTCGCGATCCGGGCAATTGGCGAGGATCGCCGCGTCTTTCAGGGGGATGTTCACCTGATAGTAGAAGCGGTTGGCGACCCAGCCCTGAATCTGTTCGCGGGTGGCGCGGCCTTCATACATCGCCACGTGGTACGGGTGGTAGATGTGGTAATAGGCGCCTTTGGCGCGCAGGGCCGCTTCGAATTCGCTGGGGGACATAGGAGTGTCAGTCATATCTGTTCTCCGGGAACAAGCATTGGGATCTCAGGCGTCTGGTCTTCAGTCATCGCTGGCAAGCCAGCTCCCACAGGGTTTTGCGGTGTTCACAACACCGGTGGGAGCTGGCTTGCCAGCGATGGGGCCATCAGTTACAGCACAATACTCATGCCATCGAACGCCACTTCAACATTACGTCGCGCCAGTTCCGCACGCTCCGCCGAATCCTCATCGAGAATCGGGTTGGTGTTGTTGATGTGGATAAGCACCTTGCGCTGCTCGGGCAACTGCTCCAGCACTTCGAGCATGCCGCCGGCGCCGTTCTGTGCCAGGTGGCCCATCTCCCGACCGGTGCGGGTGCCGACGCCACGGCGCTGCATTTCATCGTCGTCCCACAGCGTGCCATCCACCAGCAGGCAATCGCTGCCAGCCATGATTTCCAGCAGCGGCGCATCAACCTTGCCCAGGCCCGGCGCGTAGAACAGTTTGCCGCCGGTATTCAGGTCTTCGACGATCAGGCCAATGTTGTCGCCCGGGTGCGGGTCGAAGCGGTGCGGCGAGTACGGCGGCGCAGCGCTGCGCAACGGCAGCGGGGTGAAGCGCAGGTTCGGGCACGCGGCGACGGTGAAGCTCTGGTCGAGTTCGATGCGGTTCCAGTTCAACCCGCCGTTCCAGTGGGTGAGCATTTTGAACAGCGGGAAACCGGTGCTCAGGTCTTCGTGAACCATGTCCGTACACCAGACCTGATGCGGGCAGCCTTCGCGCAGGCTGAGCAGACCGGTGGTGTGGTCGATCTGGCTGTCCATCAGGATGATCGCGCTGATGCCGGTGTCACGCAGGGCGCGGCCCGGTTGCATCGGGGCGAAGCTTTGCAGTTGTGCGCGGATGTCCGGCGAGGCGTTGCACAGCACCCAGTTCACGCCATCATCGGAAATCGCAATGGACGATTGGGTGCGGGCCTTGGCGTTCAGGCTGCCGTCGCGAAAACCTGCGCAGTTGACGCAGTTGCAGTTCCACTGCGGAAATCCGCCACCGGCGGCCGAACCCAGAATCTGGACGAACATGAACGCTCCCATCTTTCAACGCTGAAAATAAAACGCCCCGGCGAGCCGAGGCGTTGCACTGCAAGTCTGCGTAGGCAGAACTCAGCGGCTGGCGAAGTACATGGTGACTTCGAAGCCGATACGCAGGTCGGTGTAAGCCGGTTTTGTCCAGGACATGGGTGTCTCCTTCAGGGTGGGTGGGATAGCGCTGTCCATAGTTATAGTCCACGGCAGCGCAGGGATGTTCCAAATAGTTAGGCTGCTATGTTACTCAAAATTTCCAGGTGATTGCCCGTGAATCTTTGAGAAAGCTCCTTGCAGCCTGAGTAATGATCAATTTCCCGCTTGCCACGGCATGCCCGGTGCCGCGCTGCTGGCCAGACAGTGCCAGCCGCCTTCGGCCTGGATCAGTCGCTGTGCCGCCGCCAGCAGGAAAGGGCGATCGAGCTGACCAATGGCGTCGATCAACTGCGCACGATAATCCGATGAGTGGCCGGCGAGTTTCGCTTGCCACAGCAGCTCGGCCGCGTTGGTGAACGACATTGAGGTGTCGCCGAACTGCTCGGCCAGAGACTGGCGCAGTTGCTCAAGGTTGGCGTCATCGAAGGTTTCGATCAGCGCGGGAATGCTTTGAAGAAACTGCCGGATGTGATCGAGCAGCGCAACCGGGTCGGACGTCGGCGATTGCACGCCAACCAGCAAGCCGGTCTGGCCGTGCAGCTGGCGCAAGGCGCTGAACACCGCGTAACCCAGCTGCAATTCGACCCGCAGACGCTGATAGAACGGTGTCTGGCAGAGCTGCGCGAGCAGGCGCCAGGCGGCTTCGTCGGCGATCTCGTGGCTTGCGGTCGGGCAGAACAACAGCAGCGCATGTTCGCTGGAGGCACTGTCGATGTGGCTCCAGATCTGTCGAGCATTGCTCGCTGGCCGGGCGGGGAGTTGATTGTCCGGGATACCGGGGATGCGACGCAGAGCCAGGCCCAGGGCGGATTGAGTCTGTGCGCTGAGGCCAAGGGCCAGTCCGTCCCAGCGGGAAGTTGTCCACAGCTGCTTGATGTCGTCCGAGCGCGGCGCCGCTGGCAGGCAACTTTCCGGCAATGCCTTGAGCAACTGGCGGATCGGTATCAACGGTGCTTCTGGCTCGGCGCTCGCAGAATCGGCGTCAACTTGCGTCAGACATTTCAGCGCATGCTCCAGGACACTGGGCATCGGTTCTTGTAGGCCGGTCAGTTTCAGCAGCCATTGAGCACCGCTGGTACTCAACGACAGCTCAACCCCGGCCTGACGTGCGTCTTCCTGGGTTTCACGCAGACTGCGTTGCAGCTTCCCGTGCAGCTCGGCCGTTGCCGCGGCTTCCAGTTGCCAGCGCAGGTAAATCGCACCTTCTTCACCCGTGTCCGCCAAGGCCTGGCTGAATTGCATCGGCGAGCGTTCGCGGCGGCCGCGTGAGCGATCCTGAGCGAACGTGCGCAGGCCTCGGTGGGCGCTGGTTTGACCGCGAATCAGCCCGGCGTTGGCCAGTGGTTCGCTGGAACCGAGGAAAGGATTGGCGGCAGGCAGGTGCCAATGCGCGCTGAAGTTATCCACAACGCCGATGTCGCGCAGGATCTGTTTGAGGGCGACGACGCCGTGTTCCGACAAGCCGTGTTCGAGCTGTTCGCAGTCGAGCCGTGCCAGGTGCAGTGCGCCGCCGACCTGCTGCTGACGTTCAAGCAGCCTGGCGTATTCGTCACGCAACGCTGGCCAGTCCTGTTGCGCGGCGAAGAAACTCAGCCAATCCAGCACATGCTCGCGAATAACATTCAGGCATTCGGCGGGCGCGGTGAGTTGCAGGTGCAGCAAGGCCTGTCCGGCAAAGTGGTACAGCGGCGTGGCTTTCAGGCTGTCCGCGAGCTTCTGTTGCTGCAGATGGGCGAGCAGGCCGCCGGGTTTGGCGCTGTTCAAGCAGTGGCAGAGGAACGCCAGCGCTTCGGCGCAGGTGTCGGGTAGCGCTTCGAAGGCAAACAGCAGATTGCAGTGCTGTTCGCCGACCTGTTGATAACTTTTCGCCTGCAACGGCTGGGTTGCCGTTTGCGCAACGTTATCCCCAACCGGCAGCGCCGCGGCGAACTGCTGAGCCAGTGCACGCAACGCCTCCAGGCTCTGCGGCCCGACCAGACTCAAGGTCATTTGGCCGGTGCGATAGAAGCGCTGATGGAAGTCCTTCAACGCCTGTTGAAACGCCGGTTGCTCGACCTTCAGGCTGTCGCGATTACCTGCATGAAATCCGCGCAATGGATGCTCTGGCGGCAAACCCTCGTACAAGGACTGTGCCTGCTGCGCTGTGGGATCCTGCGACCACGCGACAAATTCCGCCTCCAGCACTTCGCGTTCACGCAACTGATCGTCCTTATTCATACGCGGCTGGGCGAGCATGTCTGACAGTCGCTCCAGCCCGGCGCTGAAGGCCGTAGTCGGCAGTTCAAAGAAAAAATCGGTCGCGCGCTCGCGAGTGCTGGCATTCACTTGGCCGCCATGCCTTTGCACGTAGGCCATCAGTGCCTGATCGGCAGGAAAACGTGCGGTACCGAGAAACAGCAAATGCTCAAGAAAATGCGCCATCCCCGGCCATTCGAGCGGCACATCATGACTGCCGGCAGCCACCCGCAACGCAGCCGCGCTGCGCTTGAGGTCAGGCACCTGAC
>NZ_QAIU01000108.1:0-2342 GCF_003061205.1 Pseudomonas sp. HMWF006 | reverse complement strand
CTTCCAGAACAGTGAAGTGCCAATGCTAGCGGATTAACGCTTGTTCAGCGCGCCGTAAAGCTCCGGACGGCGGTCACTGAGGTAGCGATTGGCGGCGCGGGAATCGACCATCAACTGCCGATCCAGCTCCCCGACGATCAGCGCTTCATCCAGGCCAGCCTGGGCGATACGACTGCCGTCCGGCGCGGCGATGCTGCTTTGTCCGCAATAGTGGATCTCGCCTTCCTGCCCGCAATAGTTGGCGTAGGCCACGTAGCACTGGTTTTCGAAGGCGCGGGAACGCACGGTGACGTCGGCGACGAAATCGAATGGAATCATGTTCGCCGTCGGCACCAGAATCAGCTCGGCGCCGGCCAGGGCCAGACGCCGCGCGTTCTCCGGAAACTCCAGGTCGTAGCAGATCAGGAAACCGAGCTTCCAGCCGTTGAGCTCGACCACAGGAAATGCATCGTCGCCGGGGCTGAACATCGACCGGTCCAGATCACCGAACAGGTGGGTCTTGCGGTAATTGCACAAACGCTCGCCGTGCGAGTCGATCAACTGCACGGCGTTGTAGATCTGCCCGTCGGCAGTACGCTCCGGGTAGCCGTAGACAATCGCCAGACCGGCAGCCTTGGCGATGCGGCCGATCTGTTGCGCCCATTCACCGTTGTAGACCTCGGCCAGGGTGCTGACCGCTTCGGCGCCAATGTTGTAGCCGGTCATGAACATCTCCGGCAGCACCAGCAGATCGGCGCCTTTGGCTTCCATCGCCACTTGATGCAGGCGTTGCAGGTTGGCGGCGGGGTCCAGAGGCAGCGGTGGACATTGGTAAAGGGCTACACGCATCAGGGATTCCTCTTACTCGGGCAGGGCGATAGGGCCGATGTCTTTGAACACATCACCCGGGCCCGGGTTCGCTTTATGTGTCGAGCCACCAAAGTGCTTCATGATGCCCCACACCGCGTTGAGGGAGGTCTGCACCGCGCCTTCGACCCACGCCGGGGTCCACGATACGTCGTCACCGGCGATGAAAATCCCGCGCTGCTCGGCGGGCATGTCGTCCTGCATGAAGTGCGCGTACATGCGCTGGTTGTAGCGATAGTGGCCGGGCAGGGCGCCCTTGAACGCACCGAGGAAGTACGGGTCGGCTTCCCACGACACGGTGATCGGGTCGCCGATGATGCGCGCGGCGATGTCGACTTTCGGGTAGATCTTCTTCAGTGCGTTCAGCGCCAGTTCCACACGTTTTTCCACCGGGTGCGGCAGCATCTTCAGTGCGTCGCTCATCCACGAGTACGACAGGCAGATCACGCCGGGCTTGTCGTCGCCGTTGTCGAACAGGTAGGTGCCACGGGTCAGGCGATCGGTGAGGGTCATGCTCATCAGGTCGCGGCCGGTTTCCGGATCCTTGTCCTTCCAGAACGGGCGGTCGACCATCACGAAGGTCTTCGACGACTGCATGTAGCGCGTGCGATCCAGCGCCATCCACATCTTTTGCGAGAACAGGCTTTCGTCGCATTCGATCTGGGTGGTCAGCAGCCAGCTCTGGCAAGTGGTCAGCACGGCGGCATATTCGCGGGTGTCGCCGTTGTTGTCGGTGACGGCGAAACGGCCATCCGGTGCGTGGGCGATTTTCTTCACGCCGGAACGCGGCGCGCCACGGTGCAGGGATTTCAGGCTGGTGCCTTCCGGCCAGTGCACGCAACGCTCCGGCACATGGCGCCAGATGCCTTGTGGCACTTGTTCCACGCCGCCGACCACCAGATGCTGGTGATCGTCGCAGTTGGTCATTACCACGCGGAAGATTTCCAGCATCGAGTTGGGGAAGTCCGAGTCCCAGCCGCCGGTGCCGAAACCGACCTGACCGAACACTTCGCGGTGATGGAACGACAGTTTGGCAAACGCCTTGGACGTGGCCACGAAGTCGTAGAAGGTGCGGTCGTCCCACAGCGGCACGAGTTTGTTCCACAGTTCCTTGAGGCGTGGCACGTCGCGGTCGCGGATCGCTTGCTGGATATCGGCGAACTGCGAGCCGGCCTCCAATGCATCCGCCCAGGCGTCAGCCACTTCCTGGAACAGTGCAGGAAGATCCTTCAGGCTTTGTGCGTAATGGGTTTTGCCTTCCAGGTCGATCACCGTGCTGCCGGAGGCCGGCGTCAACGGGTTCGGGAACGGTTTGGTCTCGAGGCCGAGCTTGTCGACGTAGTGGTAGAACGCGGTGGAGGACACCGGGAAGCGCATGCCGCCGAGTTCCGCGACGATGCCGTCAGTGCCGTTGAACGCTTGCGAGCGCAGGCGCCCGCCGAGCTTCGAAGCCTCGTAGACCACCGGTTTCAAGCCGAGCTTCATCAGTTCGTAAG
>NZ_QAIU01000107.1:4780-16594 GCF_003061205.1 Pseudomonas sp. HMWF006 | reverse complement strand
GGCCGATACCAAGCCTGAGTAACGCGGTGCCCGAGCCGCCGCCATCGCTGGCAAGCCAGCTCCCACAGGGATCGGCAGTGAGCATCAATTTTGTGAACAGCACTGAAAACTGTGGGAGCTGGCTTGCCAGCGATGGGGCCCCTACAGCCTCCACTTTCAGTTAATCGAAATTATTTTCATCCAGCCCTATCACTTTTCAATTCTCGTTCGGCACACAGGCAATTGAGAAATATTTCCATTCAGGAGCCTTCGCATGTCCCGTTCGCTAGACACCTTGTTGCGCCCCAGTCTGTTGGCCGTCGCCATTGCCCTCGGCGCCCCGCTGATCAGCAGCCCGCTGCTCGCCGCTGAACAAGCGTCCAGCGTGCGCGCCTACAACCTGCCGGCGGCGCCGCTGTCGGCCACCCTGAACCAGATCGCCAGCCAGGGCGGTCTCGCCCTGTCGCTGAATCCGGCGCTGGCAGCGGGCAAGACCTCGGCGCCGGTCAATGGTCAGTACGACGCCGCCGGTGCGCTGCGTGCAGCCCTGCGTGGCACCGGCCTGCAGCTGGAACAAAGCAGCGCCGGCACCTACAGCCTGGTGGCCGTGCCCGAAGGGACATTGGCCCTGCCGGAAACCTCGGTCATCGGCGTGGAAAACCTCGAAAGCGCCTGGGGTCCGGTCGAGGGCTACACCGCCACGCGCACCGCCGCCGGCACCAAGACTGACACCGCGCTGGTCGAGGCACCGCGCTCGATTTCCGTCGCGACCCGCCAGCAAATGGACGACCGCAGCGTACACAGCCTCGACGACGCCGTGCGTTACATGCCGGGCATCACCGCCAGCAGCTACGGCAGCGATACCCGCGCCGACTGGCTGCGTGTGCGCGGCTTCGAACCGACCCAGTTCCTCGACGGCCTGCCGCTGCCCAAAGGCGTGTACGCCAACCCGAAACAGGAAACCTGGAACCTCGACCGCCTCGCCCTGTTGCGCGGCCCGGCCTCCTCGGTTTACGGCCAGACCCCGCCGGGCGGTCTGCTGGACATGGTCAGCCGCCGTCCAAGTGACATCGCCAGCAACGAAATCCAGCTGCAATACGGCAGCGACAACCATCGCCAGATCAACTTCGCCAGCACCGGCAAGATCGACGACGCCGGCCAGTTCCTCTATGGCGTCAGCGGTGTCGTACGCGACAGTGGCACCCAGGTCGATCACGTCGACAACAAGCGCTACAACATCGCGCCGAGCCTGACCTGGAACATTGACGACGACACCAAGTTCACTCTGCTGAGCCAGTTCACCCGCGACGATACCGGCATCACCAGTCAGTTCCTGCCGGTGCAGGGCACCAAGATCAAATCGCCGTTCGGTGATATTTCCCACCACAAAAACCTCGGCGATCCGGACTGGGAATATTACGACCGCACCTACTACGCGCTGGGCTACGCCTTCGAACATCGCCTGAACGACGTCTGGCAGTTCAAGCAGAACCTGCGCTACACCAAGTCGGACCTGTCGTTCCAGTCGCTGACGCCGGGCTCTTATCCGTTCGCACAAGTGGATGATCAGGGCAACGTCAATCGCACCAGCACCAGCGTCGACGAAGACATCAGCCAGTTCGCCGTGGACAACAACTTCCAGGCCGACTTCGCCACCGGCGATATCCGCCACACCTTGCTGCTGGGCCTTGATCACCAGCGCAGCAACACCAACTACACCTCAATCTTCGGTGACGGCCTGGCCACCAACGTGATCACCCCGATCTACGGTCAGCCAATCGTGCGCCCAGCGCGCTCCACCGCGTTTTACGATTACGACCAGAAGACCTACCAGACCGGCCTGTACATCCAGGATCAGATGGCCCTCGACCAGTGGCGCCTGACCCTCGGCGGCCGTGAAGACTGGGTGCATACCGGCACCCGATTCATCAACAAGGGCGATGCCACCAACACCCAGCGCGACAAGGCATTCAGCGGCAACGCAGCGCTCAGCTATGTCTTCGACAACGGGTTTGTGCCGTACCTGTCGTATGCCGAATCCTTCCAGCCAACCTCCGGCGCCGATGCCACCTCCACCGGTTCGCTCAAGCCGACCGAAGGCAAGCAATGGGAACTGGGCATCAAGTACCAGCCACCGGGCAGCAAGACATTGCTGAGCGCAGCGGTGTATGACCTGACCCAGAAAAACGTTTCGGTGAACACCTTCGTCAACAACGTGTCGGTCACCAGCCAGACCGGTGAAGTGAAAGTCAAAGGCCTGGAGCTGGAAGCGACCTCGGACGTGACCGAAAACCTCAAAGTCATTGCCGCCTACACCCTGGCCAAGTCCGAAGTGCAGAACGGCGTCGACAAGGGCAATCGCCTGCAACTGATGCCCAATCAGCAAGCGTCGCTGTGGACCGACTACACCTGGCACAGCGGCGTACTCGACGGCTTCGGCATTGGCGGCGGCGTGCGTTACACCGGCAACACCTACGGCGACAAGGCCAATACCTGGCTGGGCAAGGCGGACGCCTACACCGTGTTCGACGCGAGCGTGCATTACGACCTCGGTCGCCTGGACAACAGCCTCAAAGGCGCGTCGCTGGCACTCAACGCGACCAACCTGTTCGACAAGGAATACATTTCCACCTGCGACAGCTTCTACTGCTACTACGGCGACACGCGCAGTGTCGTCGCCAGCGCCACTTACAAGTGGTAAGCGTCTGAGCTGAAACAGGCCCTGTGACCAGGCCGTCCTCCGTGGACGGCTTTGGTGTTTTTGAAGGTCATGAAATGAAAAGTAAAACAATTCGCCGCTGGTCGTTCATCCACACCTGGACCAGTCTGATCTGCACGGTGTTTTTGCTGATGCTGGCACTGACCGGTCTGCCGTTGATCTTCCATCACGAGATCGAGCACCTGCTCGGCGATGCGCCCCAAGTCCGCGAGATGCCGGCCGACACGCCACGCCTGAATCTGGCGCAACTGGTGCAAGCCGCCGAGAAACATCGCCCGGATGACGTGGTGCAGTATTTCGGTTTCGACGACGATGAGCCGAACGCCGTGCTGACGATCATGGCGAAAACCGCCGGCACCGAACCGAACTCATCGCACACCTTCATGCTCGATGCGCGCACCGGCGAAGCACTGGAAACACCGTCGGCCAACGGTGGCTTGATGCTGTTCATCCTCCGTCTGCATGTGGACATGTTCGCCGGGTTGCCGGGCAAGTTGCTGCTGGCGTTCATGGGGCTGCTGTTTGTGGTGGCGATTGTCTCGGGGACGGTGCTGTATCTGCCGTTCATGCGTCGGTTGAAATTCGGCACCGTGCGCCAGGACAAATCCACCCGCCTGCGCTGGCTCGACCTGCATAACCTGATCGGCGTGGTCACCCTGACCTGGGCGCTGGTGGTGGGCGTGACCGGGGTAATCAGTGCCTGCGCCGACCTGATAATCGCGGCGTGGCGCGAGGACACCTTGAACACCCTGATCGCGCCGTATCGCGATGCGCCGCCGCTGACGCAGCTGGCCCCCGCCACACGTTTGCTCGACATCGCCGGCGACGTCGCGCCGGGGATGAAACCAGACTTCATTGCCTTTCCCGGCACGCGTTTTTCCAGCGAACATCATTATTCGGTGTTCATGAAGGGGGGCACGCACCTGACTTCGCACCTGCTGACGCCGGTGTTGATCGACGCCACGACGCTGCAAGTCACCGCCGTGGCCGAACGCCCGTGGTACATGGACGCCATGGGCATGTCGCAGCCGCTGCACTTCGGTGACTACGGCGGCATGCCGATGAAAATCCTCTGGGCCACGCTCGATGTGCTGACCATCATCGTCCTCGGCAGCGGGGTGTACCTCTGGGTGGTACGGCGTAAAGCGGCGAAACCGCTGCAGGTGGGGGCTTGTGCATGAAGCCGCGTCAGTCGAGTTTCTGGAAAGTGTTCAGCACGCCGATCGTGATTGCGTTGCTCAGTGCGGCGGGATTGTTTGCGGCGTTGTTGGGGGACGGGGTTTGGGATGCGTTGAGCTGGGTCGGACTCGGTGTTCCGGCATTTTTGGCGATCAGGGGATTGCAGAAGCGCGGGTAGTTTTTGTGTTGTCGGTGATGGCCTCATCGCTGGCAAGCCAGCTCCCACAGGAACTTCTGGTGAACCCGAAATGTGTGTTCACTGCAAAAACCTGTGGGAGCTGGCTTGCCAGCGATGACGACCTTCAAGGCACCCTAAATTCCCTCGCCAGCCTCGCGGCTTGTGGCTAGGCTAACCTCCTGCTCTTCGACGATCACCGAGGTTTGCCAATGTCCGCCCCCAGCATGACCCTGTACCACAACACGCTCTCCCCGTTCGTGCGCAAAGTGATGGTGTTGCTGCACGAGACCGGCCAGCAGGATCGCGTCGCCTTGCAAGACTGCGTGCTCAGCCCCGTCAGCCCGAGCGCCGAGCTCAATATCGACAATCCGCTGGGCAAGATCCCCGCCCTGCGTCTGGCCGATGGCAACGTCATCCATGACAGCCGGGTGATCCTCGAATATCTCGACCAGCAGCACGTCGGCAACCCACTGATTCCCCGCGAAGGCGCGGCCCGCTGGCGCCGCCTGACTCTGGCCTCGATGGCCGACGGGATCATGGATGCGTCGGTGATGGTGCGTTATGAGTTGGTCCTGCGTGCTCCGGAAAAACACTGGGACGAATGGCTCGAAGCCCAGCGCGACAAGATCCGCCGCGCCCTCGCCGTGCTCGAGCGCGATGCGATTGCCGAGCTGACCAGCCACTTTGATGTGGCGGCGATCAGCGTGGCGTGCGCGCTGGGCTACCTCGACCTGCGCTTCCCGGACCTGGGCTGGCGAGATGCCAACCCGCAACTGGCCAACTGGTTCTTTGAAGTGAGTCAGCGACCGTCCATGAGCGCGACGATGCCCAAGCCCTGATTAGGCGGAGCCTGCTCCGGCCTCATCGCTGGCAAGCCAACTCCCACAGGGGTTGTGGCTATGGCAGAGACGCCTGACTCAGCAAAGCTCCAACACTGGATTTGGGTATGACAGAGGATTCTGATTCAACACAAATCCTGTGGGAGCTGGCTTGCCAGCGATGGCACCCACGCGGTGCCGGCGGCAGTGACGCAAATATCAGCGTCACCAATACTTGCACTTCTCGCTGTTCCTCACGCAACCCGCTCATTGCATCGTCCCCACATCAAACTCCAACGGCCTGGCCGATTTCTGCCCGATCCCGTACCAGTCCAGTTTGCGCGTCAGCACCATGAACACCCCCAGCAAACCGAACAGCAGCAACGAGCCCATCAACAACGCGTAATCCTCGGCGCTCAGCAATCCGTAGAGCAGGCCATACAACGCCGCCAGTCCTGCCGAAAAACTCAGACCGTGACGCACACTGCGCAGCACGTGGCAGACATAAAACCCGATCAACAACACACAAGCGCTGGCCGACAACAGATACGCCAGGGCAAACCCGATGTGCTCCGACAGCGACAGCAGCAACAGATAAAAGAACGCCAGCGCCACACCCACCAATGCGTATTGCACCGGGTGCACCGCCAGGCTTTTGAGCACTTCGAACAGGAAGAAACCGGCAAACGTCAGGACAATGAACAGCAGCGCATATTTGATCGCCCGGTCACTCTTGAGGTACTGATCCACCGGGTCGATGAAGCTCACGCCGAAGCTGCGACCGTTGAACGCCTCGCAATCATTGCCGCTGACGCACCGGCTCATGGCGTCTTGCAGGTTGGTCGAGAAGAAGGTGGTCTGCCAGTCGGCGCTGAAACCGGCGTCGTTGATTTCCCGTTTGGCCGGCAAAAAGTTGCCGATGAAGCTTGGGTGCGGCCAGTTGGCGGCAAGGCTGACGCTGCTGCTCTTGCCCACTGGCAACACCTGCAACGAACCGGTGCCTTGCAGACGCAAATCGAAGGCGAAACCCAGCTCCGTGGTTTTACGGGTATCAAGCAGCGGTAGCGTGACCCGCACACCTTCGCCGAGCCAACCGACTTGAGTACCGGGAACGAAGTCCAGGCGCTGGCCATCGAGTTCCAGTTTCAGCGCATTTTCGATGCCGCGAATGTCGCTGATGCCGACCGCGAGAAACGGCGCATCGAACTGGTAATCGCTGAAGTCTTCCTTGATGCCCAGCTGTGCCGGCAACGAGAAATGGCCGTTGATACGGTTATCGGCGTGGAACAGCCGCGCCTCGTAAATCCCCCGGGCACGCAGTTCGGTCTGCACCTGGCCGTCGAGTTCGAAACGCTCCGGCAAAAAGTACAACCGCCCGCGCTCCTCGCCTGGTTCGTCGTAGCGCTGATTGGTTTTGTCGTTGAGCTTCCAGTTGTGAACCACCTTGCGATACGGCACTACCATCACCGGCCCACGCAGTTGCTGGCTGTAGCTGGAGCTGCGGGCAATGTCTTCGAGCACGCCGTCGCGCAACTGCTGGCGGTCGTCGATGACGCCGTCGATCATCAGCAGCGGGATCAACAACAGCAGGATCAGCAGGGCGATGGCGCCGAGCTTGATCGTCAGATTCTTGTTCATGGGACTCTCCCTGTTTGGATGGGCAGAGTCTGCTGGTGCTGTATGAGGGGAATGTGGGGGAAATATGGAGATTGTGTGGAGACTGCACCGGCCTGCTCGCGATGGTCGCAACTCGGTATCAAGGCAGGCGCAATGTCACCTCAACCCCGTTCTCGACATTGCGAATCTGCATCGACCCACCATGCAACTTGACCACTTCTTCAACGAAGTTAAGGCCCAAGCCGGTACTTTTGCGCCCACTGTCCGGACGCGGCAGCGAATAAAAACGCTCGGTCAAACGCGGCAAAGCGTAGTCAGGAATCGCTGCCGATTCATTGAACAACCGGCATTCGATCTGCTCGCCAACCCGCTCGCCGGTGAAGCGCAACAACCCCTGCGACGGGGTGAAATCCAGCGCATTCTCCAGCAAGTTGCCCAACGCCTGACGCAGCAGAAACGGCTCGCCGATCAACAGCAGATCCGCCGCAATCGTCTGCTCGACCCGCAGTTGCTTGCCTTCAATCCGCGCCGTCTGCGCCCGCAACAATTCATCGACCAGTGCCGCCAACGGCACGGCAACGCGTTCTTCCAGACCCTGCCGCTGTTCGACCTGCGCCAGATTGAGCAGTCGTTCGATCAACTGCTGCATCCGCGCACTTTCGCTGTCGATGTTGCCGACAAAACGCAGGCGCTGAACCGGCGGC
This sequence comes from Pseudomonas sp. HMWF006, assembly GCF_003061205.1. NCBI lineage: Bacteria > Pseudomonadati > Pseudomonadota > Gammaproteobacteria > Pseudomonadales > Pseudomonadaceae > Pseudomonas > Pseudomonas sp. HMWF006. The sequence goes on along the minus strand of NZ_QAIU01000107.1, from coordinate 9,400 downwards.
ATGTCGCCCTGCAGCAACTCCGCCGCGCCACGAATCGCCGCCAGCGGACTCTTCAATTCATGGGTCAGGGTGTGCACATAGCGCTCGACGTAGGCCTTGCCTTCCAGTTGGGTGCGCATCTGTTCCACAGCGGTCGCCAGCTGTTCCAGCTCACCCCCGCGGTAATGCGGCACTTCTACCCGCCGGCCCTCGCTCACCGCCTGGGCGTAACCGGTCAAACGGTGCAGCGCACGGCTCAGCCACCACGACAACAAGGCGCCAAACAGCAGGCCGAGCCCGATCAACCCGGCGCCGTAAAACAGCAAGCGGCGCTCGGTGCGATCGACATACGGTTGCAACGAGCTGTTGGGTTTGGCCACGGTGACCACGCCGATGATCTTGCCGTTATCGCGGATCGGCGCGCCGACGTGCATCACCGAGGAACTGGCGTCATTCGGATCACTGCGACTGGAGCGCGCGCCGTATTCGCCACGCAGGGTCAGGTAAACGTCGTTCCAGCGCGAGTAATCCTGACCGACCGCCACGCCGCTGGAATCGAGCACGACGATGCCCTTGGCGTCGGTGACGTAGATGCGGTGGTTGACCTGATTCTTCGGCAAGCCCCAGATGGTCGCTTGCGGCTGGCGTTCGCCATAGGCGCGCAGCAACTGCGGCCAGCGGTTTTCGCTGAGGGTGCCGGCCTTGAAATCGTCGCGCAGGATTTCCGCCATCAGGTTGGCGGTGTCGACCAGGGTTTCTTCGGTGGACTGACGCACGCCCGGGCGGATTTCTTCCATTACCGTGTTGAGCACGAAATAACCGGTCAGGCCGACAAACAGCACATACACCAGGAAGATCCGCAGCCCCAGCGACATCAGCTGTGCCCCGGGCTGTAGCTGTAACCGAGGCCGCGATGGGTCTGGATCGGCTCGGCATCGGCCTGCACCAGCCGCAGTTTGGCGCGCACGCTTTTGATGTGGCTGTCGATGCTGCGCTCGTAACCGGCGTCGGCGGCAACGCCCAGCGCGTCGAGCAATTGCTCGCGACTGAAGACTCGCTGCGGTTGGTCGAGCAGGCATTGCAGCAGACGGAATTCGTGGCGAGTCAGGCTCAGTGGCTGGCCACGGTAAGTGATCAACACACGCTCGAGGTCGATGCGAAACAGCGTCGAGGTGGCTTCGATCAGCGGTCGCGGCGCCATGCGCTTGAGAATCGCCCGCACCCGGGCGGCGACTTCCCGGGGGCTGAACGGCTTGACCACGTAGTCGTCGGCGCCGATCTCCAGGCCCACCACACGGTCGATCTCGGCATCCCGGGCGCTGAGGAACAGCACCGGCACTTCAGTGAAGCGCCGCAGCTGTTTGCAGGTCTCGAAGCCACTGATGTCCGGCAGGCCGATGTCGAGAATGATCAGATCGGCCGGGGTCTGCCGCTGATGGTCCAGCGCCGCCGCGCCGAGGCTCAGCCACGTGGTGGTGAACCCCTCGCCCTGCAGGGCAAAAATCAGCGTATCGGCAATCGCCGCTTCGTCTTCGACAATCAGGATATGAGGCATGGCGTCCGAGCCCGTGGGTTAGGTGCGCGAACGGTGCCCCAAGCCTGACGTTACGTCAATGAGACCACTTGGCTCAGCAGTCTGGCTTGTCCGCCGTGAAGCGCCGCGCCGGGTTTACCGCTGCGCCAAATTCGCGCAGGGCCTTGGCACCGATCAGCAGCGGGTAGTTGAAGTTGCTGCGGTCGGTCAGGTTGACCTCAACGGTGCGCTTGACGTTGCCCAGGCACAGCTCCAGATCGACCACCGGGCGCTTGGCGACTTCGGTGCTGTCGCCCTCGTCTTCTTCATCGGAACGGCTTTTGATCTTGCTGATCCGCGCCACTTTGTGTTCGTAGACCTTGTTGCTCGCGTCCTTGGTGCCGAGGCGGAAGCGCACCCATTCATCGCCATCGCGGGTGAAGGTTTCGATGTCCTTGGCCGACAGCGATGCGGTCAGTGCTCCGGTGTCCATCTTGGCCTTGAGTACTTCGCCGCCGATTTCCGGCAGCGCGATGTATTCATAACGCCCGTACAGGGTCGGCTCGGCGGCCATGACCGGCAGGGCGACGAGGGCAAACAGTGCAAGGAGGGATTTCACGTAGAGGGCTTCCTTGGAAAATGAGGGCGTCAGACGCGAGATTTTAGACAGCCAGCAAGCAATTCGTTCGCCGCTGAGACCGCATCGCTGGCAAGCCAGCGCCCACAAGGAGCTTCAGCGAGTGTAATTCTTGCGCACACCCGATAAACCTGTGGGAGCTGGCTTGCCAACGATGCGGCCAGCCCGTTCAACACAATATCTGGCCCAAGCATACCCAGCCAAAAGTGAAACATTTGTCACCCGCGATTTGGCCTGTCGTCCGAAGCCACTTATCATGGCGCGCCCATCCAACGTCATAGAGTTGCCTATGCGCCGCCTGCTCACCGGCTGTTTCGTCACCCTGCTGCTGTTGCTCAACACCCTGATCCTGATCGGGCCGTTGATGGTCTTTGCCCTGCTCAAACTGGTGGCGCCCGGGCGCTGGCGTGACTATGCGTCGGGGGCGGTGATGTGGATCGCCGAGACCTGGGCCGAGATCGACAAGCTGATTTTCCGCCTGTGCATCCCCACCCGATGGGATATTCGCGGCGGCGAAAACCTGCGCGGTGACACCTCCTATCTGGTGGTCAGCAACCACCAGTCGTGGGTCGACATTCCGGCACTGATCCAGACCCTCAACCGGCGCACGCCGTTCTTCAAGTTCTTCATCAAGAAGGAGCTGATCTGGGTGCCATTCCTGGGGCTGGCGTGGTGGGCGCTGGATTACCCGTTCATGAAGCGCTACACCAAGGCCTTTCTGGCCAAACACCCGGAACTGGCCGGCAAGGATCTGGAGATCACCCGGCAGGCCTGCGAGCTGTTCAAGCGCCAGCCGGTGACCGTGGTGAATTATCTGGAAGGTACCCGCTACACCGCGGCGAAAAGTGCGCAGCAACAGTCGCCGTTCAACCACTTGCTCAAGCCCAAGGCCGGCGGCGTGGCGTTTGTACTGGCGGCGATGGGTGAACAGCTGGATGCGATGCTCGATGTGACAGTGGTTTATCCACAGGCGAACATCCCGGGCTTCTGGGATTTGATCAGCGGCAACGTGCCGCGGGTGATCGTCGATATCAAGACCCGCGAACTCGACCCGGCGTTGTGGCAGGGCGATTACGAGAATGATCCGGCGTTTCGCCAGACGGTCCAGAACTGGGTCAACCAGCTCTGGACCGAGAAAGACCAGCGCATTGCCGAACTGCGCGGCGAGCGCGGCTGATCAGCTACCGGTGCCGGCGCCCCAGATGCTGCCCAGGCTTTGCAGCAGAGGGCCGCCGACGCCTTGATCACCCAGGTACTTGAGCAGTACCGGCGCAAACTGGCCGACCATGCCGCTGTCCATGCCCAGTGCGCCGAAGGCGTTGTTCAGGTCATTGGTGTCCTTGACGTTGCCCAGCGCATTTTCCAGGCCAGCGGATTTGCCGGACTGACCGAGCAAACCGCTCAACGCCGCCAGATTGCCGCCACCGCCCGACAGCTTGTCGATGCCCGGCACTTCTTTGGCCAACTGCGAATAATCGGCGCTGCTCAATTGGTTCTTGGCCAGGCCCAGCATCGCGCTGGTGCCACCCACGGCTTGTTGCGGCGTGACACCCAGACCGGTGACGGCTTGCAACAGACCGGCGGTTTCCGAAGTCGGCGCGGCGGCGGTGGCAGCGTTGCCGCCCTGCATGCTTGAAGCCGCCTTGGTCACGTCGTCCAGGCTGAAACCGGCGAACACCGGGCTCGCTGCAAGGGTCATCAGTGAAGCCAAGGCAATACCGCGTGAAATCTTCATTCAGACATCCTCTTGCGCTGTGGTAACCGCCCTTCAATGGGCGGCAAAACTGCCGGTTTGACCGGGTTTCGGCCGGCATGTTCCTCGCCGGCGCATCCATTTTCAGGATAGCCACGTATATAAAACGTGAAACCGCGGACACCTGTCATGAATGGCACAAGCGCTGTTGCTGAACTAGCCTGTGGACAGCTCGAGATCAGACCTCGTCGTGCGACCATTGCCTGGAGAAACGTCATTTCCACCGCCGACACCGATCAGTTGCGCCAGCTGTTGGCCCAGTGCTCACTGGGTGACCGGCGTGCCTTCGAAACCCTTTATCGCAGCGTCGGCCCGCGCCTGCACGGCGTGGCCCTGCGTTTTATGGGCCGCACCGATCTGGCCGAGGAAGTGCTGCAGGAAAGCTTCGTGCGCATCTGGAACAACGCCTCGCGCTACCAGGCCCATTTGTCGGCGCCGATGACCTGGATGATCAACATCACCCGCAATCAGGCCATCGACCAATTGCGCAAACATCGCGACCGGCCACTGACCGATGTCGAACAGGACAGCCTCGCCGACGAAGGCCCTTCGGCGCATGAACTGTTGAACAGCAGCCGGGAAGCCAACGCGCTGCACCGCTGCCTGGACACCCTCGACGGCCAGCAACGCCAGTCGATCACGGTGGCTTACTTTCAGGGCCTGTCCTGTTCGGAACTGGCCGAACACCTGGCCGCGCCGCTGGGTTCGGTGAAATCGTGGATTCGCCGTGGCATGGAA
>NZ_QAIU01000107.1:0-4770 GCF_003061205.1 Pseudomonas sp. HMWF006 | reverse complement strand
CGTCTGCGCAGGTGCCTTGAATCATGAACTACCAGACCCCAGCCCTGCGCCGCGCCCTCGCTGCCGATTACGCCATCGGCCTGATGGCACCGGCGGCGCGTCGACGCTTCGAGCAATTGCTGCTGGACGACGCGGCATTAAGGGTCGAACTGGCGCATTGGCAGGAAAACCTCGCCAGCCTCACCGAAACGCTGCCGCAAGTTCCGGTGCCGGAGCGCGTGTGGCAAGGCATCACCGCGCGCATCGAACCGCAAGTGCTGCATGTTCCCGAGAAGCGGCCGTTCTGGAACTGGCTGCGCGTCACCGCTGCACTGTGTTCAATCGTGGTGCTGGTGTTCCTCGGCTCCCTGTACAACCGCGACGACGCCCGCTACCGCGCCACCCTGCTGACCGCCAATGCGCAACCGGCGTTGAAGGTCGAGGCGCATGCGGATTATCTGCAAGTCGAGCCGCTGACATTGGCGGCAGTCGATCCGGGCCGCAGCCTTGAGCTGTGGGCGATTCCGGCGGATGGCAAGCCGATTTCGCTGGGGGTGATCCCGGCGGGAGGCAAAGGCAAGGTTGAGTTGAACGAGGCGCAGAAAGCCTTGATCGGTAAACCGATTGCTTTGGCGGTCAGTCTTGAACCTAAAGGGGGTTCACCGACCGGGCAGCCGACGGGGCCGGTTCTGTATCAGGGGGCCTTGGCGGCGCTGTAAAGCAAAACCCCTCACCCTGGCCCTCTCCCAGAGGGAGAGGGGACTGACCGTGGTGTTCTCTCGAGTTTTATCGACCTGAAATACCGAGCCGATTATGGATTCACAGCGGTATTTTCAGGTCAGCGTAAATTGTGAGCATCCCTCGGTCGGCCCCCTCTCCCTCCGGGGGTGGGGTGAGGGTAGCTTTTGACCTGGGCTTGCAACAAAAAACGGCGACCCCGAGGTCGCCGTTTTGTATTGCGCTCAAGCCTTACGCCGCACTGAACAACTTATGCGGATCAATCACAAACTTCTTCGGCACGCCAGCATCGAACTCGCCATAACCTTCCAATGCTACAGGGATTGTGCAGGAGCAGCCGAAGGCTGCGGTGTTTTAGTTCATCTAATTGCTTAACAATACGAACTTATATTCCAAAGCAAACTATAAACCTGTCAGACCTGACAGTAGGCAACAACCATCGTCCACGGGAACATTACGGCTCCTATTTATGTAACGGAGTACAAATAATGAAGCTGAAAATTGTCACGGGTGTCCTGATGACCCTGGCCATGATGAGCACCGCCTATGCCGCTACTTGCCCGACAATCTCGGTGAGTCACTCTCAAGACGGCGAAGATCTTACCTTCGTGTCTGCACGCCTCAAAGACAAAAACACTGCCAATTCGGTGGTCATCTGCCGGTACGAAGGCAAAAATGACCTCGGCGTCTCGGCCGGTTACAGGAACGGCACCCCGGTTAAAGCTACCGGAAGCGATTGGAAAAATGATGACTGTGTAACGGTTGGCGGTGACGCCAGCAAATGCGCATTCAAAGAGAAGAAAAAGTAAGGAATAAAAAGGGCAATCCACCGGATTGCCCTTTTATACACGGTGAAACTTACGCCGCACTAAACAACTTGTGCGGATCAATCACAAACTTCTTCGGCACGCCCGCATCGAACTCGCCGTAACCTTCCGGCGCCTGGTCGAGGCTGATCACCTGCACACCCACCACTTCGGCGATGTTAATGCGATCCCACATGATCGCCTGCATCAGTTGGCGGTTGTACTTCATCACCGGGGTCTGGCCGGTGTGGAAGCTGTGGGATTTTGCCCAGCCGAGGCCGAAGCGGATGCTCAGGCTGCCCATTTTCGCGGCGGCGTCCACGGCGCCCGGATCTTCGGTGACGTACAGGCCCGGGATACCGATCTTGCCCGCCACACGCACCACGCCCATCAGCGAGTTGAGCACGGTGGCCGGGGCTTCGGCTTTCACCCCGTCGTGGCCGTGGCCGCGGGCTTCGAAGCCCACACAGTCCACCGCGCAATCGACTTCCGGCTCGCCCAGCAGTGCAGCGATCTGTTCGTGCAGTGGCGTGTCTTGCGACAGGTCGAACACTTCAAAACCCTGCGCCTTGGCGTGGGCCAGACGGATGGTGTTGACGTCGCCGATGATCACCACCGCCGCACCCAGCAAGCGCGCCGAAGCGGCAGCGGCCAGGCCGACCGGGCCGGCACCCGCGATGTAAACGGTGCTGCCCGGACCAACGCCAGCGGTGACGGCACCGTGGTAGCCGGTCGGGAGGATGTCGGAGAGGCAGGTCAGGTCGCGGATTTTCTCCATGGCCTTGTCGCGATCCGGCAGTTTCAGCAGGTTGAAGTCGGCGTACGGCACCAACACGTACTCGGCCTGGCCCCCGGTCCAGTCGCCCATGTCGACGTAACCGTAAGCGCCGCCGGCACGGGCCGGGTTGACGGTCAGGCAGACGCCGGTGTGTTGCTCCTTGCAGGAACGGCAGCGCCCGCAAGCCACGTTGAACGGTACGGAAACCAGGTCGCCGATTTTCAGGTTCTCGACGTCGGAACCCTTTTCGATCACTTCGCCGGTGATTTCGTGGCCCAGCACCAGACCGGTCTGCGCCGTGGTACGGCCGCGCACCATGTGCTGGTCGGAGCCACAAATGTTGGTGGAAACCACTTTGAGAATGACCCCGTGCTCGATCTTGCGACCGCGCGGGTCCTGCATTTTCGGATAGTCGATTTTCTGTACTTCGACCTTGCCAGCGCCGAGATACACCACACCACGATTGCCAGACATGCTTTCACCTCGCTGTTGTTTTTATGGAACCGCGTTGCCCAGGCAGGCAGCGCGTTAAGTGCTCGGGTACAGATGCTGATTGTTGTGTTGCCTGATATGGCCTCATCGCTGGCGAGCCAGCTCCCACAGGATTCGGGTTGGATTCAGATTTTGTATACGACACAAACCTCTGTGGGAGCTGGCTTGCCAGCGAAAGCGATCTAGAGAACGACCGTGCGATTGGCGTTGAGAAACACCCTTCTTTCGATGTGATACCCAACGGCCCGCGCCAGGGTCAGGCCCTCGATATCCCGCCCCTTGGCAATCAAGTCCTCAGGGTAATGACTGTGATCCACCGCCTCGACGCCCTGGGCGATGATCGGTCCCTCGTCGAGGTCGTTGTTGATGTAATGCGCCGTGGCGCCCACCAGTTTCACGCCTTTGTTGTAGGCCTGGTGATACGGCTTGGCGCCCTTGAACCCCGGCAGCAGCGAGTGGTGAATATTGATCGCCTTGCCATCGAGCTTGCGGCACAGCTCCGGCGACAACACCTGCATGTAGCGGGCAAGGATAACCAGCTCGGCACCGGACTCTTCGATCACCTGCCACACCTGACGCTCCTGCGACGGCTTGTCGTTGGGGTCGAGGGGGAAATGGTAGTAGGGAATCTGGTGCCAGTCGGCCAGCGGCTTGAGGTCCGGATGGTTGGACACCACCGCCGCGACGTCCATCGACAACTGGCCGATGCGCTGCCGGTAGAGCAAGTCGTTGAGGCAGTGATCGGCCTTGGAGACCATGATCACCACTTTTGGCCGGTAGTTTGGCGCGGTCAGTTCGAAGACCATGCCAAAGGCCTGACCACGCTCGGCTAAGCCGGCGCGGAAGGACTGTTCGTCGAAACCGTCGGGCTGACGGAATTCCACGCGAATGAAGAAACGGCCCGAGAGCCGATCATCGAACGAGTGGTGCTCGGTAACGTAGCAACCCTGCTCGAACAGAAAACGCGTCACCGCGTCCACAGTGCCGAGGACGCTGGGGCAGTCGGCGGTCAGAATCCATGTGTCTGGGGCGCGGCTCATGGTGCGGTGACTCCTGTTCTTTGTGCGGGGTGTCAGGTTTCCCCCTCACCCTGGCCCTCTCCCGGAGGGAGAGGGGACTGACCTAAGTGTCTGCCGAGTTACATCGACCTGGAATCTCGCGGGTGAATACAGATCGCAAAAACACCCGAGATCGGCTCCCTTTCCCCTCTCCCCCTTGGTGGAGAGGGCTGGGGTGAGGGGGAAAAAATCTCCAGCCCTACACGCAAGCACGCTCAACGCAATTCACTTCAAGCCTGAACGCTCAACCCGTACTCAGCCGATGCATCCTGCAACCACAACCACCAGTAATCCGAAAAGCTGCGACGGATCAGCAGCTCCCAAGTGTCTTCAGCGGTGTGGCGGATCATCAGCTGCGACTTGGCGAACACCGTGCCGACCGCTTTACCGACCGGGAAGTTGTTCGGGTGTACGTCGTAGCTGGTGGATTTCATCAGCACCTGACGCACGTTCGGCCCGCTCAGTTCGAGCACTTGCTGGCCGCCGCTGACGTTGACGATCGCGATGTGCAGATCACCCAGCGCTTCACGCAGTTTCTGCTCGGCGGCGAATTCTTCACCGCTCGGCACGATCAACAGCCACTCGTCCGGCCCCATCCATTGCAGGCTGGATTCGCCTTTGACGATCACGCTCAGGGCGCCGGGCAATTCGATGCCCAAGGCCTTGTGCACACCAGCGGCGAAGGCTGCATCGTGGCCATCGCCACGAATGGTCAGGTGGCCGAGGAGTTTCTTTTCACGCACGGTGACGCCGGCATTCTTGCGACCCTTGCCAACCAGGCTGGCGAGGTCGGCATGGTGCAGCGACGACTCGGCACGGGCACCGGTGGTCGGGCGTTGTTGGTACACGTTGGCTGTGGTCATAAAGCACCTATATCAATTCTGTTGGTTCCGGCCCCTGTGGTGGCTGTTACTCCGCC
>NZ_QAIU01000010.1:0-1107 GCF_003061205.1 Pseudomonas sp. HMWF006 | reverse complement strand
GGCCTTCAGCTCGGCGGAGCAGGGCGCCAGCGCCTTCACTTCTGCCCTGGAGACGCTTAATTGAAACTGGCTTTGGTCGGTGACATCGGAGGCACCAACGCGCGGTTCGCGTTGTGGAAAAACCAGCAACTGGAATCGGTTCAAGTGCTGGCCACGGCCGACCATGCCAGACCGGAGGAGGCCATCAGCCTCTATCTGAGCGGCCTCGGTCTGGCGCCGGGTTCGATCGGTTCGGTGTGCCTGTCGGTGGCCGGTCCGGTCAGTGGCGATGAATTCAAGTTCACCAACAACCACTGGCGCCTGAGCCGTACGGCGTTCTGCCAGACCTTGCAGGTCGAGCAGTTGTTGCTGGTCAATGACTTCTCGGCGATGGCGCTGGGCATGACCCGCTTGCAGCCGGGCGAATTCCGCGTGGTTTGCGAAGGCACGCCGGAGCCGTTGCGTCCGGCGGTGGTGATCGGTCCGGGCACTGGCCTTGGCGTCGGCACGTTGCTGGATCTCGGTGAAGGTCGTTTCGCAGCGTTGCCGGGGGAGGGCGGTCACGTCGATCTGCCGTTGAGCAGCCCGCGTGAAACTCAACTCTGGCAGCACATCCACAACGAAATCGGCCATGTCAGCGCGGAAACCGCGTTGAGCGGTGGCGGCTTGCCGCGGGTGTACCGGGCGATCTGCGCGGTGGATGGCCACGAGCCCGTACTCGACACGCCGGAAGCGATTACGGCAGCTGGCCTTGCGGGTGATCCGATTGCGCTGGAAGTGCTGGAGCAGTTCTGCTGCTGGCTCGGACGCGTCGCGGGTAACAACGTGTTGACCACGGGTGCACGTGGCGGGGTGTATATCGTTGGCGGTGTGATTCCACGCTTTGCCGATTTCTTCCTCGAAAGCGGTTTCGCCCGCAGCTTTGCTGACAAGGGGTGCATGAGTGATTACTTCAAAGGCATTCCGGTGTGGCTGGTGACAGCGCCGTATTCGGGGCTGGTCGGTGCGGGTGTGGCCCTCGAACAGGCTTGATACCTAGTCGCTTTCATCGCTGGCAAGCCAGCTCCCACAGGATTCAAGACATTCTCAGGATGTGTACAAGACCTTGTGGGAGCTGGCTTGCCAGCG
>NZ_QAIU01000106.1:7095-8319 GCF_003061205.1 Pseudomonas sp. HMWF006 | reverse complement strand
CTTTGTAGGAAAAAGGAAATTCCCGTGTCAGCCCAACTTGTGCCGTACGACAGCCTGAGCCCTTTGCAGCGTCAGCAAGTCGAGGCGATTGAAATCCATCCCGAGCAGATCAAGTTTTCCGGCGACATCCACGGCGCGCTGCACACGCTGCTGTCCAGACCCGGCCCCGGCGTGAAGGGCTTCGCGCTGCTGGCGGAGGAAGTACCGGTGGCGTTCCTGCTGCTCAAGCGCCCGCCCGTGCTGCCGGACTGGGCCGATGCACACAGCGCCACCCTGCACGCTTTGCAGGTCGACCATCGGGCGCAGGGCAAGGGTTACGGCAAGGCCTGTCTGCAAGCGTTGCCCGCCGTGGCGCGTGAAGCATGGCCGGAGATCAAGGGCCTGGAGCTGTCGGTGGATGCGGATAACGACGCAGCGATCGCGCTGTACGCCAAATACGGCTTCGTCGACAGCGGCGAAGCGTACAAGGGCCGGATCGGTTACGAGCGGCGCATGGGGCTGTTTTTCTGAGTCAGCAAGGATTGCACGATGATCGAATCAATCGAAGCACTGGAAGCGATATACGGATTGCCCCACGAACGCGCGGTGCGCAAGCAGATCGGCTTTCTCAACGAGGACTATCAGGCGATGGTGCGCTTGTCGCCGCTGGTGATCGTCAGTTCGGTGGGCGCCGACGGTCTCGACAATTCGCCGCGGGGTGATGCGCCAGGATTTGTGCGGATCATTGATCAAAACACCCTGGCCCTGCCGGATCGCCCGGGCAACAACCGCATCGACACCCTGCGCAATGTGCTGCACGATCCGCGAGTGTCGCTGCTGTTTATCATTCCGGGGATTGGCGAGACGTTGCGGGTCAATGGCACCGCGACCATCAGTGCAGATCCCGAACTGCTGGAAAGCTTTGCGGTAAATGGCAAACCGGCGAAAACGGTATTGCTGGTGACGGTGGAGGCGGCATTTTTCCACTGTTCGAAAGCGTTTGTGCGTTCGGACGCGTGGAACCCGCAAACCCACCTGCCGCGCTCGGCCCTGCCCTCCGCCGGCGCTTTCCACAAGCGCCTGAATGACGGGCAGTTTGATGCCGAGACCTACGACCGGGAAGCGCCGAAAAGAGTAAGCGACACTCTCTACTGAACGGGGAATTGCAAACACCGCTAGAACCTGTGGGAGCTGGCTTGCCAGCGATGGCGTCGGCACATCAGACGTTGATGTCGACTGACCCAC
>NZ_QAIU01000106.1:0-7085 GCF_003061205.1 Pseudomonas sp. HMWF006 | reverse complement strand
GGTTATGAGTGATGTCTTACACAGTGAGGATCATCTCGTGCCACGCCATCCCGCCATGATCGGACTCTGACGGCTTGATGTAGGCAAAGCCAAACCCGGCATAAAGCGGGATGTGCTTCTCCTTGCACATCAGATGAATCGTCGCTTTATCCATCCCGCGCATGCGTTCGATGAACTCGGCCATCAGGCGCTTGGCCAGGCCCTGGCCCTGGTAGTCCGGGTGCACCACCACCGACATGATCACCACGTTCGGCCCTTGCGGATCGTGGCCGATCAGCTCCTTGAACGCCTCGTCCGACATCTGCACATCAAACGCCGCACCGGAGTTGACGAAACCGGCGACCACCCCGTCCACCTCGGCGACGATGAAGCCTTGCGGCCAGGTGGCGATGCGGGTGGCGATCTTCTCGCGGGTGGCGGCTTCATCGCCTTCATAGGCAACGGTTTCGATGGCGTAGCAGCGGTCCAGGTCGGCAGCGGTGACGTTGCGGATGAGGGTGTTCATGGCAGCTCGAAAATCAGCGGAGAAAAGTGCGCAAAGCATAAAGGAATAAGGTGCCCATATCGATCTGTGCAGGGCGCGTAAAGCCTGCGTATAAGCGCTTTTCTTCGTGCCGGCGGCGAGCTATTTCTGAGGCGTGTCTCTGATCACCCTTGGGGGAAACCGCTTATGAGCAGCGTGGAAATCGGCCTGTTGATGGTGTTGGGCATCAGTACGTTCGGCTTTATCACCCTGGGCATCGACCTGTTGCGGGCGCGACGGTTGGGCAAAGGTAAACGCGGTTGAACAGCATGAGGCGGATCATTGATCCGCCTCATGCTTATGCGCTCAGGCCCGGGTGTCGACCGGTACGCAGATTTCCAGTTTGCCGGTGTGCAGCCGCGGATTGAAATCGGCGCTGTAACGCTCGATTTCCGGCGCGTTGAGCTCCACGTAATGGGACGTCGGCAGCCAGGTCTTGTAGATGTACTGCAGAGTCTGCGGCAACTGATCGAGCGGTCCCTTGTGCTCGAACACCGCATACTGCCTGGGCAACACTTCGATCCACTGGTAGACCTTTTGGTCAAGGTCATCGAGCTTGCTGATTTCCACCCCGGCGATGTAATCGAAGCCGCCCTGGCCATCGAAGTTACTACAGACGCCGTAGGTCACTTCGTTTTTTTGTCCCTGTATCTTTCCCAGGTGCGGCAAGAACTTTTCCCACAGTGCGGGGATGTCCTTGGCGCTGTCCTGGGTAAATCGTCCACGAAATCCTGCAATCAGCAGGAAGTGTCCATGTTCGAAGCGAGGTTCTGACACTTCGACGCGTTTTTGCTCATCCATGACTCGACTCCTGGAACAAAAAAAGGGGTTCGGCAGGTGAGTATAGAAGCCAAACCCGATTCGCAATGTTACAAGGCGTGCAACTGGTCGGCCGCCCCGGAGCCAACGAACTCGTTATAACCGGATACGATCACGTAAACCGCGAAATAGCAGAAGATCGCCGCCGATGCCATGTACGAGTAGCGCAACAGCTTGTCGCCGAGCAACTTGCCGCCGTGGCTCGCGGCAAAGCACAAACCGGCCGACCACAGCAGCCCGGCGCAGAGAAACCCGCCGAGGAACAGCGCCGAACTGACCGGACCACCACCGCCGGAACGCGCGATCAAGGTGCCGCCCACTGCCGCGAACCACAGAATCGCGCTTGGCGAGGACATGGCGAGGAAGATCCCGCGAAAGAACTCCTTGCGGTGCGAGTTCTGCCCCACTTCTGCGGTCGCCGCCAGTTGCGCCTCGTGGTGAATCGCCGAGTAGATCATCTTCGCCGCGAAATAGATCAGCAGCGCCGAACCGCCGATCCACAGGACCCAGCGCACCGTTTCGTATTGCAGCAGCACGGTCATCCCGGCCAGCGCCAGCACCGCGTAGATCAGGTCACCGACGCAGGTACCGAGGCCCAGCGCGAAGCCCTGGAAATACCCGCGCTGCATCGCCAGGGTAATCATCGCGATGTTGGCCACGCCGATGTCCAGGCACAGCGAGAGGCTCAGCAAGAAGCCGCTGGTGAATTCCATCTACCGATTTCCTTGGAAAAAATTTGTTTAACGATTGTTTGAACACCGGGGGGCTGGACAGTCTGCCATCACAGCCCTTATCTTCGCCAACAGGTCACCGCAGTGACCAGCGTCGCTCGGACGGTTCCGGGCGCTTACGTTATCCGAGGCAACAATGGCTGAACAAGGTTCGCCGCGCCGCTTTGCGCGCATAGATCGACTCCCCCCTTACGTTTTCAACATCACCGCCGAACTGAAGATGGCCGCCAGGCGGCGTGGTGAAGACATCATCGACCTGAGCATGGGCAACCCCGACGGGGCCACACCGCCGCACATTGTCGAAAAACTGGTGCAGGTCGCCCAGCGCGAAGACACCCACGGTTACTCCACGTCCAAGGGCATTCCGCGCCTGCGTCGGGCGATTTCCAACTGGTACAAGGAACGCTACGCGGTCGACATCGACCCGGAAAGCGAAGCCATTGTCACCATCGGCTCCAAGGAAGGCCTGGCGCACCTGATGCTGGCGACCCTGGATCAGGGCGACACCGTACTGGTGCCGAACCCGAGTTACCCGATTCACATCTACGGCGCAGTGATTGCCGGCGCCCAGGTACGTTCGGTGCCATTGGTGCCGGGCGTGGACTTCTTCGCTGAACTGGAGCGCGCGATTCGCGGCTCGATCCCGAAGCCGAAGATGATGATCCTCGGCTTCCCGTCCAACCCCACCGCACAGTGCGTGGAGCTGGATTTCTTCGAACGGGTGATCGCCCTCGCCAAGCAGTACGACGTGCTGGTGATTCACGACCTGGCGTACGCCGACATCGTCTACGACGGCTGGAAAGCCCCGTCGATCATGCAGGTGCCGGGCGCCAAGGACATCGCGGTGGAGTTTTTCACCCTGTCCAAGAGCTACAACATGGCCGGCTGGCGGATCGGTTTCATGGTCGGCAACCCGGAGCTGGTCAATGCGCTGGCGCGGATCAAGAGCTACCACGACTACGGCACCTTCACCCCGCTGCAAGTGGCGGCGATTGCCGCGCTGGAAGGTGATCAGCAGTGCGTGCGCGACATCGCCGAGCAGTATCGCCAACGCCGCAACGTACTGGTCAAAGGCCTGCATGAACTGGGCTGGATGGTCGAGAATCCGAAGGCTTCGATGTATGTCTGGGCGAAGATTCCTGAGCAGTACGCGCATCTGGGTTCGCTGGAGTTCGCCAAGAAGTTGCTGGCCGAGGCCAAGGTCTGCGTCTCGCCGGGGGTGGGTTTTGGTGAGTATGGCGATGATCACGTGCGCTTCGCGCTGATCGAAAACCAGGACCGGATTCGTCAGGCAGTGCGCGGGATTCGCGGGATGTTCCGGGCCGATGGCCTGAGTCCAAAAACTTCCGCCTGACACCTATCCCCTGTGGGAGCGAGCTTGCTCGCGAAGGCGTCGTGTCAGCTACATCAATGCTGACTGAGCCACCGCTTTCGCGAGCAAGCTCGCTCCCACATTGGCTTTGTGTGTAGCGAAGAAATCATCACCCACAAAAAAACCGCATCGCTGCGGTTTTTTTGTGCCTGCAAGAAGCCGCTTAAACGAACAGCGACAACAGCAGGATAAAGCCCAAGGCGACGATGGACAGGATGGTTTCCATCGCCGTCCAGGTCTTGAACGTCTCGGCCACGGTCATGTTGAAGTACTGCTTCACCAGCCAGAAACCGGCGTCGTTAACGTGGGACAGGATCAACGAGCCCGCGCCAGTCGCGAGTACCAGCAGCTCACGGTTGACCCCCGGGATCATCCCGACCACCGGCACGACAATCCCCGCGCCGGTAATGGTCGCCACAGTTGCCGAACCGGTAGCGACACGAATCACCGCCGCCACCAGCCACGCCAGCAGGATCGGCGAGATCTGTGCGCTCACCGCCATGTGGCCGATCACGTCACCTACACCACTGGTCACCAGCATCTGCTTGAAGCCACCGCCGGCGCCGATGATCAGGATGATCGCAGCGGTCGGCGCCAGGCTCGCGTCGAGCCACTTGAGCATCTGCTGGGAACCGATGCCCTGCTTGTGCCCGAAGGTGTAAAGCGACAGCAGTAAGGCCAGCAGCAGTGCCGAGATCGGGTGACCGATCATGTCCATCCAGGTGCGGAAGAAATGACCGTCCGGCAGCGCCACGTCCGCGAAGGTTTTCAGCAGCATCAGGAACACCGGCAGCAGCACGGTGATCAGGGTGATGCTGAAGCTAGGCAGCGTTGTCGAGTCGTCATTTTCGCGGGCCAGTTGATCGACCAGTTCCTGATTCGGGTGACCCGGAATGTGCTTGGCGATAAACGTACCGAAGATCGGACCGGCAATGATTGCCGTCGGCAGCGCAACGATCAGACCGTAAAGAATGGTCTTGCCGATGTCAGCACCGAATACGCCGATGGCCAGCAGCGGCCCCGGGTGCGGTGGCACCAGACCGTGCACGGCGGACAGACCGGCGAGCAGCGGGATACCGATCTTGATGATCGACACGCCAGTGCGTCGGGCGACGATGAACACCAGCGGAATCAGCAGCACAAAGCCGATTTCGAAGAACAGCGGAATGCCTACCAGAAACGCGGCGAACATCATCGCCCACTGGACCTTGTCTTTGCCGAAGGCGCGGATCAGGGTCTGGGCGATCTGGTCGGCACCGCCGGATTCGGCCATCATTTTGCCGAGCATGGTGCCCAGCGCCAGGATGATACCGACGAAACCGAGCACGCCACCGAAGCCGTCCTGGAACGCCTTGATGATGGTGCCGATCGGCATGCCGGACGTCAGGCCGAGGAACGCGGCCGCGATGGTCAGGGAAATGAACGGGTGAATCTTGAATTTGGTGATCAGGATAATCAGGCCGATTACCGTGACCACTGCATCGAGCAGCAGGTAGGCGTCGTGGGACATGCCAAACATTGGGGGTGTCTCCTGGATTGTTGTTGTTATTAAAGCGGGTTAAACAGAAGTCGGGGGGACAGCGCTATCTCTTTCAACACACTCATACCGCCTGTTTCAGACCGTGGGCCTGCCACCAGACATGAGCCTGCGCCGCCAGTTCTTCAACACTGTGAATCGAGGCATTCAGCGCCAGGGTCAACGGCTCGCCTTTCGGCGATTCGAGCGTGGCGAACTGGCTTTCGATCAACGTGGCCGGCATGAAATGACCCGGGCGGTGGGACACACGCTCGGCGGCCACTTCAGGGGTCAGCTCAAGGAACACGAAGCCCAGGCCCGGCAAGGCACTGCGCAGCACTTCGCGATAACTGTGTTTAAGGGCCGAGCAGGTCAGCACCGGGCGCTCGCCTAGCGCATCGACACGACGCAACTCATCGCACAGGCTGTCGAGCCAGCCGGCACGGTCGTCGTCGTTCAGGGGGATCCCCGCGCTCATCTTTTCGATGTTCGCGGCCGGATGGAAAGTATCGCCTTCAATGGCAGTGGCGCCGCTCAATTGGCACAGGGCCTCGCTGACGCACGTCTTGCCGCAACCGGCAACGCCCATGATGACCAGGGCGGTGATGGGATGACTCATATAACACCTCAGCGCGCAGACAGCGCTACCTTTGCTAGCTATGACTCTAGTGCACAGGCAGAAGTTGCCGACGCCTTCTTGTCGTTTTTTTGGGTTGCAGCAGGTTTTCGTCCAACGCCAAAAAGCGAGGATCAGGCAGGACCTCGCTCACGCATTTGCAGCTGCATCAGGACAGCGCTACCTTAGTGCCTTGATTTTTGTTTGGCAAGCCGCCCGATGACCACCCCTAAAAACGATAAAAACACTCGCACTACCGGCCGTCCCACCCTTAACGAAGTTGCCCGCCTCGCCGGGGTGAGCCCGATTACCGCCTCCCGCGCCCTGCGCGGGGTCAGCACCGTGGCCACTGAACTGGTGGAAAAAGTCCAGAAAGCCGCCCTCGAACTCAACTACGTGGTCAACCCTGCTGCCCGCGCCCTGGCCTCGGCGCAGAGCCACTCGGTGGTGGTGTTGGTGCCATCGCTGTCCAACCTGTTGTTCATTGATACGCTGGAAGCCATTCATCGCGTGCTGACGCCCAAGGGCTTTGAAGTGCTGATCGGTAACTTCCACTATTCGCGCGATGAAGAAGAAAACCTGCTGCGCAACTACATGGCCTATCAGCCCCGTGGTTTGCTGCTGACCGGGTTTGATCGCACGGAAAGTTCGCGACGGATGATCGAGGCCAGCAACATTCCCTGCGTCTACATGATGGAACTGGACAGCGCCGCCGGCGTGAATTGCGTGGGTTTCTCGCAACTCAGTGCCGGCGAAACAGCGGCCGAACATTTGCTGTCTCGTGGGCGCAAGCGTCTGGCTTACATTGGCGCGCAACTCGACCAGCGCACGTTGTTGCGCGGCGAAGGTTTCCGCAAAGCGTTGCAGAAGGCCGGGCGGTATGACCCGGATCTGGAAGTGCTGACCCCGCGATCATCGTCGGTGGGCCTGGGCGGCGAGTTGTTCCTGCAACTGCTGGCGGCGCATCCAGATGTCGATGCGATCTTCTTCGGCAACGACGACCTCGCGCAGGGTGCCTTGCTGGAAGCGTTGCGCAACGGCATCAAGATCCCCGAGCAGGTGGCGATTCTTGGCTTCAACGACTTGCCGATGTCCCAGCACATGGTGCCGCGCCTGAGCAGTATCAACACCCCGCGCGAGGCGATTGGCCGGCGCGCGGCGGAGCAGATGTTGACGTTGATGGCCGGCAACAACGTGGCGCGGCCGGTCGAAGACATGGGCTTCGAACTGAAAATCCGCGAAAGTACCTGACCCCGAAATCCCTGTGGGAGCTGGCTTGCCAGCGATGGCGTCAAGTCAGTCGATAAATTGTTGACTGACCCACTGCTATCGCTGGCAAGCCAGCTCCCACAGTTTTTTGTGGCGTTCTCAAATCCGAGGTTTAACCGCAATCCCTGTGGGATTTGCGCGGGGTCAATCGCCCAGGAGTTCGACCAGCGCCAACGCGCCCTTCTGTAACGGCTGGCTCTTGAGCCACACCGCATGCACCGGCAGCACTAGGCCATTTT
>NZ_QAIU01000105.1:0-2577 GCF_003061205.1 Pseudomonas sp. HMWF006 | reverse complement strand
TAAATACGCTGCCGGCAAACCCGCCTGCACCATCGCCGCTCATACCGCCGAGTAATTTCCATGCGTTCTCTAACCTTCCACCTGAAAATCCTGATCACCATTCTGGTGTTGCTGGGCGTTTCGGTTACGGCCTATCAGATTTTCGTGCTCGGGATTCCGGTGACCGAAGACGCCACCGACGACTTGTGGAACATCGACGCCAAGGTCGAGTTCGTCGCCAGCACCAAGGATCCGGTGAAGATCCAGATGTTCGTGCCGCCCCTGAGCCGCGACTACGTCAGCCTCAACGAAAGCTTCATCTCCAATAACTATGGCGTCGCCGTGAACCGCGTCGACGGCAACCGCAAGGTCACCTGGTCGGCGCGCCGGGCCAAGGGCAACCAGACCCTTTATTACCGTCTGGTCCTGACCAAGCGTTACACCGCCGAAAAATCCAAGATCAAAGGCCCGACCTTCCGCGACAGCATCGCCATCGAAGGCCCGGAAAAAATCGCCGCCGAAGCCCTGCTCGCACCGATCCGCCAGCACTCGGCCGACGTCGAAACCTTTATTGGCGAGGCGATCAAGCGGGTCAACAACGTCAACGACGACAACGTCAAACTGCTGCTGGCCGGCGACCCGTCGACGCCACACAAGGCGAAGATCGTCGAGTTGCTGCTGTCCATCGCCCACGTGCCGGTGGAAAAAGTCCACACCATCCGCCTCGTTGCCGATCAACCGCAAACCCCGGAACTGTGGCTGCGCAGCTTCAACGGCAACGACTGGCTGTACTTCAACCCGGAAACCGGCGAGCAAGGCCTGCCGACCGACCGTCTGCTGTGGTGGACCGGTGACGAGAACCTGATCACCGTCGACGGCGGCAAGAAAGCCAACGTGACCTTCAGCCTGAACAACAGCGAGATGAACGCGATTCGTCTGGCCAAGCTGACGGACGAAAACACCGACGCCAACTTCCTCGAATACTCGCTGTACGGCCTGCCGCTGCAGACTCAACAGACGTTCATGATCATGGTGATGATCCCGATCGGCGTGCTGGTGATCCTGATCCTGCGCAACCTGATCGGCCTGCAGACCCTCGGCACGTTCACCCCGGTGCTGATTGCCCTGGCCTTCCGCGAAACGCAGCTGGGCTTCGGCATTCTGCTGTTTACCGTGATCACCGCGCTGGGCCTGTCGTTACGTTCGTATCTGGAACACTTGAAGCTGCAAATGCTCCCGCGCCTGTCGGTGGTGCTGACCTTTGTCGTGGTGTTGATCGCGGCCATCAGCCTGTTCAGTCACAAGCTCGGCCTGGAGCGCGGCTTGTCTGTTGCGTTGTTCCCGATGGTGATTCTGACCATGACCATCGAACGCCTGTCGATCACCTGGGAAGAACGTGGCGCCAGCCATGCGATGAAAGTGGCGATCGGTACGTTGTTTGCCGCCTCGCTGGCACACCTGATCATGACCGTGCCGGAGCTGGTGTACTTCGTGTTCACCTTCCCGGCGATCCTGCTGATCATGGTCGGTTTCATGCTGGCGATGGGTCGCTATCGCGGCTACCGCCTGACTGAACTGGTGCGTTTCAAGGCATTCGTCAACAAGGCTGATCACTGATGTTCGGTTTCTGGAAGACCTGGAAGGCTCTGGAGGCGCGGGGCATCATGGGCATCAATCGGCGTAACGCCGACTACGTGCTCAAGTACAACAAGCGCAGCCTGTACCCGATCGTCGATGACAAGATCATCACCAAGGAGCGCGCCATCGCAGCCGGCATTCATGTGCCGGAGCTGTATGGCGTGATTTCCACCGAGAAGGAAATCGACAAGCTCGACGCGATCATCGGCGGGCACAACGACTTCGTGATCAAACCGGCCCAGGGTGCCGGCGGTGACGGCATCATCGTCATCGCCGACCGCTTCGAGGGCCGCTATCGCACGGTCTCGGGCAAGATCCTCGCCCACGAAGAACTCGAGCACCACATCTCGAGCATTCTCACCGGTCTGTATTCGCTGGGCGGTCACCGCGACCGTGCACTGATCGAATACCGAGTGACCCCGGATCAGATCTTCAAAAGCATCAGTTACGAAGGCGTGCCGGACATCCGCATCATCGTGCTGATGGGCTACCCGGTGATGGCCATGCTGCGCTTGCCGACCCGCCAGTCCGGCGGCAAGGCCAACCTGCATCAGGGCGCCATCGGCGTCGGTGTCGATCTGGCCACCGGCCTGACCCTGCGCGGCACTTGGCTGAACAACATCATCAACAAACACCCCGACACCACCAACGCGGTGGATGGCGTGCAACTGCCCTACTGGGACGGTTTCATGAAACTCGCCGCCGGCTGCTACGAGCTGTGCGGGCTGGGTTATATCGGTGTGGACATGGTGCTGGATCAGGAGAAAGGCCCGCTGATTCTGGAGCTGAACGCGCGGCCGGGGCTGAATATCCAGATCGCCAACGATTGCGGGCTGACCCAGCGTACGCATGCGGTCGAGGCGCACCTGGAAGCGCTGAAGGCGCGTGGGGTGACGGAGTCGGTTGAGGAACGAGTGGCGTTTACCCAGGAAATGTTTGGGCATATTCCTGCTGTGGAAG
>NZ_QAIU01000104.1:0-1790 GCF_003061205.1 Pseudomonas sp. HMWF006 | reverse complement strand
TCCGCCACCCCACAGGATTCGAGAGCATCAGATGTTCTGCCGATCACCCTTCGGATCGAAGAACACCGAAGAAACAATCTCCGCCTCGATCACGCTGCCATCGGCCAGCGGTGCAAACACCCGCTCACCCATGCGCTTCAGACCACCCTTGACCACGCCCATGGCAAACGAATAGCCGAGGGAGTTGTGCGCGTAGCTGGAGGTCACGTGGCCGACCATGGTCATCGGGATCGCCTGCTTGGTGTTGAACACCAGTTGCGCACCTTCCGGCAGCCAGACGTTGGGATCAATCGGCTTCAGGCCCACCAGTTGTTTGCGCTGATCACGCACGCAGTCTTCACGGTTCATCCCACGCTGGCCGATCCACGAGAACGGTTTGGTGCGACCCACACACCAGCCCATGTTCAGGTCGTCCGGGGTCATCGAGCCGTCAGTGTCCTGACCGACGATGATGAAACCCTTCTCCGCCCGCAGCACGTGCATGGTTTCAGTGCCATACGGGGTCAGGTTGTACTGCTTGCCGGCCTCGACGATTTTCTCCAGCACGCCCATCGCGTAGTCGGCCTGGACGTTGACTTCGTACGACAGCTCACCGGTGAACGAGATACGGAACACCCGCGCCGGCACGCCGCCGACCAGACCTTCTTTCCAGGTCATGAACGGGAACGCTTCGTTGCTCAGATCAATGTCGGTCACGGCGCTGAGCAGCTTGCGGCTGTTCGGTCCGGACAGGGTCATGGTCGCCCAGTGGTCGGTGACGGAGGTGAAGTAGACCTTCATGTCCGGCCATTCGGTCTGGTGGTACAGCTCCAGCCATTGCAGTACGCGCGCCGCGCCGCCGGTGGTGGTGGTCATGACGAAATGGTTGTCCGCCAGGCACGCCGTTACACCGTCATCGAAGACCATGCCGTCTTCTTTGCACATCAGGCCATAACGGGCCTTGCCCACGTCGAGTTTGGTCCAGGCGTTGGTGTACACGCGGTTGAGGAACTCGCGGGCATCCGGGCCCTGGATGTCGATCTTGCCCAGGGTCGAGGCGTCGAGCAGGCCGACGCTGTCGCGTACGGCTTTGCATTCGCGCTTCACAGCGGCGTGCAGGTCTTCACCGTTTTTCGGGAAATACCATGGACGCTTCCACTGACCAACGTCTTCAAATTCGGCACCGTTCTTCACATGCCAGGCATGCAGCGCGGTGTAGCGCACCGGCTCGAAGATGTGCCCACAGTGACGACCGGCCACGGCGCCGAAAGTCACCGGCGTGTAGTTCGGACGGAACATCGTGGTGCCCATCTGCGGGATGGTCACGTTCAGCGAACGGGCGGCAATCGCCAGGCCGTTGACGTTGCCAAGCTTGCCCTGATCGGTGCCGAAGCCCAGCGCGGTATAACGTTTGACGTGTTCGACCGACTCGAAACCTTCGCGGGTCGCCAGTTCGATGGCGGCGGCGGTGACATCGTTCTGCAGGTCGACGAATTGCTTCGGCGCGCGCGCGGTGCCCTTCTCGTGCGGCACCTGGAACAGCGCCAGGGTCGGTTCTTCAACACGGCTCAGGGCTTTGGGCAGCACGCCTTCGACAGTCTGGAACCCGGCTTCGGCCGCAGCGCGCACGCCACCTTCGAAGCCGTCGGCCAGCGAATCGCCGAGGCCATACACGCCGTTGATGCCGCCGACGCACACACGCTTCTGCGGTGCTTCGCCCGGTACGAAACCGAGGATGTCTTCACGCCAGATCGGCTTGCCACCGAGGTGCGAAGCCAAGTGCACAACCGGGCTGTAACCGCCGGAACTGG
>NZ_QAIU01000103.1:0-4952 GCF_003061205.1 Pseudomonas sp. HMWF006 | reverse complement strand
CAACTACATTTCCCGTCGTCTGGAAGAGCACTACCCAGTGCTGTACACCGGCAGCAACGGCCTGGTGGCGCACGAGTGCATCCTCGACCTGCGTCCGCTGAAAGACAGCAGCGGCATCAGCGTCGATGACGTTGCCAAGCGCCTGATCGACTTCGGCTTCCACGCGCCGACCATGTCGTTCCCGGTCGCCGGCACGCTGATGATCGAGCCGACCGAGAGCGAATCCAAGGAAGAACTGGATCGCTTCTGCGACGCCATGATCCGCATCCGCGAAGAAATCCGCGCAGTGGAAAACGGCACGCTGGACAAGGACGACAACCCGCTGAAGAACGCCCCGCACACTGCGGCGGAGCTGGTCGGCGAGTGGACCCACCCGTACAGCCGCGAGCAAGCGGTGTATCCGGTGGCGTCGCTGGTTGAAGGCAAATACTGGCCGCCGGTCGGCCGCGTCGACAACGTGTTCGGCGACCGCAACCTGGTGTGCGCCTGCCCGTCGATCGAAAGCTACGCTTAAGGAAAGCAGCTGCGAGCTTTGAGCTACAAGCTGCAAGTAAGGGCTGATCTGCTTTTTACTTGCGGCTTGTGTCTCGCTGCATGCACTGCGGCCTTATAGAAGCCGCAAGGAAAAACCCGATCCGCTTTCACTTGTAGCTTGCAACTTGAAGCTCACAACTGCTCCGCAGGAGAACCACTCATGTCGTTAAGCGTGTTCGACCTGTTCAAGATTGGCATCGGCCCTTCCAGTTCCCACACCGTCGGCCCGATGCGTGCCGCTGCGCGCTTCGCCGAAGGCCTGCGCCGGGAAAACCTGCTCAGCGCAACCGCCAGTGTGCGCGTCGAGTTGTATGGCTCGCTGGGCGCTACCGGCAAAGGTCACGGCAGTGACAAGGCCGTGCTGCTCGGCCTTGAGGGTGAACACCCGGACACCGTCGACACCGAAACCGTCGCCGCCCGCCTGCAAGCCATTCGCGGTAATGGCCAGCTGAACCTGCTCGGCGAACACAGCATTGCGTTCAACGAGAAAGAACATCTGGCGATGATCCGCAAGCCATTGGCCTATCACCCCAACGGCATGATCTTTCGCGCATTCGACGCCGCCGGCATTCAGATTCGCAGCCGCGAGTACTACTCGGTTGGCGGTGGTTTTGTCGTCGACGAAGACGCTGCCGGCGCCGACCGGATTGTCGAAGATGCTACGCCGCTGACCTTCCCGTTCAAAAGCGCCAAGGATTTGCTCGGTCATTGCGCCACTTATGGGCTGTCGATCAGTCAGGTGATGCTGACCAACGAGAGCGCCTGGCGTCCGGAGGCGGAAACCCGCGCCGGCCTGCTGAACATCTGGCAAGTGATGCAGGACTGCGTCGCCGCCGGATGCCGAAACGAAGGCATCCTGCCGGGCGGGCTGAAGGTCAAGCGCCGGGCGGCGGCGCTGCATCGGCAACTGTGCAAGAACCCGGAGTCGGCACTGCGCGATCCGCTGTCGGTACTCGACTGGGTCAACCTGTACGCGCTGGCGGTCAACGAAGAAAACGCCAATGGCGGACGCGTGGTCACCGCCCCCACCAATGGCGCGGCGGGAATCATCCCCGCAGTGCTGCATTACTACATGCGCTTTATTCCCGGAGCCAACGATGACGGCGTCGTGCGCTTTCTGCTGACCGCTGCCGCCATCGGCATTCTGTACAAGGAAAACGCCTCGATCTCCGGCGCCGAAGTCGGCTGTCAGGGTGAAGTCGGTGTCGCCTGTTCGATGGCCGCCGGTGCGTTGTGCGAAGTCCTTGGCGGCAGCGTGCAGCAAGTGGAAAACGCTGCGGAAATCGGCATGGAACACAACCTCGGCCTGACCTGCGACCCGATTGGCGGACTGGTGCAGGTGCCGTGCATCGAACGCAATGCGATGGGCTCGGTGAAAGCGATCAACGCGGTACGCATGGCCATGCGCGGAGACGGCCAACACTTCGTCTCCCTCGACAAGGTCATCCGCACCATGCGCCAGACCGGCGCCGACATGAAAAGCAAATACAAGGAGACCGCCCGCGGCGGTCTGGCGGTCAACATTATCGAATGCTGAACCTTATTTAACTCCGCCTCCCTCAGGGAGACGATCGTACTTGGCACCCTCTCCCTCCGGGAGCCAAACGTAACTAGCTCCCTCTCCCTCCGGGAGAGGGCTGGGGTGAGGGGCTTTTGATCTTGCCCCCGATCCCGAATCACATTTTCAAGGAGCCACGCATGTCCACCGAACAACTGTCGAAAACCCCGCTGCACGCTCTGCACCTCGAACTTGGTGCCCGTATGGTGCCGTTCGCCGGCTACGACATGCCGGTGCAATACCCGCTGGGCGTGATGAAGGAACATCAACACACCCGTGAGCACGCCGGCCTGTTCGATGTCTCGCACATGGGCCAGATCCGCCTGACCGGTGCCAATGCCGCCAAAGCCCTGGAAACCCTGGTGCCGGTGGACATCATCGACCTGCCGGTGGGCATGCAGCGTTATGCGATGTTCACCAACGACAACGGTGGCATCCTCGACGACCTGATGGTCGCCAACCTCGGTAACGACGAGCTGTTCCTGGTGGTCAACGCCGCGTGCAAGGATCAGGACCTGGCGCATCTGCAAAAACACATCGGCGATCAGTGCACCATAACGGAGCTGTTCGAAGCGCGCGCCCTGCTCGCTCTGCAAGGTCCGGCAGCCGTCACCGTGCTCGCGCGGCTGGCGCCGGACGTGGTGAAAATGACCTTCATGCAGTTCAATCGCGTGCAACTGCTGGGCGTCGATTGCTTCGTCAGCCGTTCGGGTTACACCGGTGAAGACGGTTTCGAAATCTCGGTGCCAGCCGCCGATGCGGAAAAACTCGCCCGCGCCCTGCTGGCTGAACCGGAAGTCCAGGCCATCGGCCTCGGCGCCCGCGATTCACTGCGTCTGGAAGCCGGCCTGTGCCTTTACGGCCACGACATGAACACCGAGACCACGCCGATCGAGGCCAGCCTGTTGTGGGCGATCTCGAAGACACGCCGTGCCGACGGCGCGCGAGCCGGCGGTTTCCCGGGGGCGGAACAGGTATTTGCCCAGCAGCAGAATGGTGTCGCACGCAAACGCGTCGGCCTGTTGCCGCAAGAGCGCACCCCGGTGCGTGAAGGCGCGGAAATCGTCAACGAGGCGGGCGAGATCATCGGCAGCGTGTGCAGCGGCGGCTTCGGGCCGACCCTGGGCGGCCCTCTGGCGATGGGATACCTCGACAGCGCTTATGTCACCCTCGACACCACCGTTTGGGCAATCGTCCGTGGGAAAAAGGTGTCAATGCTTGTAAGCAAAATGCCATTTGTTCCACAACGCTACTATCGTGGCTGATTGACTGTTTCTATAAGTAACGCGATTGCGTTATGCGTGCACTAATGTGTAACGCAATCGCCACAAAAAAGTGCATTTTCTAACATCTGATTCGAATATGAACTTTGCTTATAACGTTCGAAAACAATTGAACGAGCTAATCGTCTAAGCCGCACTAGTGAATTGCCTAACTGCCAGCAAGTGCAGGAAAACCGGGGCCTTCGCGGGGCTTGTTTTTTCTCCCGTAGTTGGCGTAGAGTTTGTCCACTGTGTTTGCATGGGTCAGCTTGGAATCGTGACCTGGGCAGTAGCCTACAAGTTAGCTACATCCCGTTCGACGTCTTCTTACTCTCCTGCAACCAGCCCCAGTACTCTTTCATGAGGAAGAGACTGTCATCAATTTTTGCGTCAAAGGAAATAAGAAATGTCCCAACGTCAGAGCGGTACCGTCAAGTGGTTTAACGACGAGAAAGGTTTTGGTTTTATCACTCCAGAAAGCGGTCCGGATCTGTTCGTGCATTTCCGCGCTATTCAGGGCAACGGCTTCAAAAGCCTGAAAGAAGGCCAGAAAGTGACTTTCGTTGCTGTGCAAGGCCAGAAAGGCATGCAGGCTGACGAAGTACAAGCAGAAGCCTGATTTCTGTTACGAAAAAGCCCCTGATATTGATATCAGGGGCTTTTTTGTGCGCGCGAATCCGTAAAATGGCGCTTCATTTTGCGTCCAGAGGCTGCCATGTCGAAAACCTTGCTCATCCCACAGGGCGACTTTCCTGCCGTTGGCCTCGGCCGTCGCCTGGCCGCGATGTTCTATGACTTCCTGCTGTGCACCGCCCTGCTGATCGTCACCGGATTCGTTTACAAGCTGATCCAGGCGGCAATCATCGGTGAAGAACGCCTGCGCGTGCTGACCGACGCCGGGAAAATGGATGGCGATCCGCTTTACTCTACGGTACTGCTGCTGGTGCTGTTCGCGTTCTTCGCCAAGTTCTGGACCCACGGCGGGCAGACGCTGGGCATGCAGGTGTGGGGCATTCGGGTGCAGAACGCCAATGGCACGGCGATCAGTCTGTGGCAGGCGCTGTTGCGGTTTATGGTGTCGATTGCGTCGTGGCTGTGCGTGGGGCTGGGATTCTTCTGGTCGCTGTACGACAAGCAGAAGCGCACGTGGCATGACATCTATTCCGATACCCGCCTCGTGCGAATTCCGAAAAAGACCAAATAACTTCGTGACACCCCATACCACTGTGGGAGCGAGCTTGCTCGCGAAGGCGTCGTATCAGTCGACTCCAATGGTGACTGACACACCGCTTTCGCGAGCAAGCTCGCTCCCACAGGTTTTGTGTAATGCCTTTGAGCTTAAGCGTTGCCGGCCAGCTTCATCCGTGCCGCCTGGGTGAAATCCAGCATGCGCTTGAGCGGTCGGATCGCCTGCGGAATCAACGCCGGATCAACAAAGATCTCGTTTGTCCCTTCTTTCAGGCTCTTGAGCGTGCGCTCAAGGGTGTTCATGGCCATCCACGGGCAATGTGCGCAACTGCGGCACGCAGCGCCGTTACCGGCGGTAGGCGCCTCGATGAAGACCTTGTCCGGGCACAGCTGCTGCATCTTGTAGAAGA
>NZ_QAIU01000102.1:0-5037 GCF_003061205.1 Pseudomonas sp. HMWF006 | reverse complement strand
ACCAAACGCGATCCGGTACCAGGCGAACGCGGCGAAGCTGTGGTTGGCAATAAACTTGAGCAAGCCGCGTACGGCGATCATCGCGAAGATGAACGCGGTGACGAAGCCGAGGGCGAAGACTGGCAGGTCGTTGGGCTGGAACAGGTCGCGGTATTTGTAGCCGGAGTACACGGCGGCGCCGACCATGGTCGGCATGGCGAGGAAGAACGAGAACTCGGTGGCGGCTTTGCGCGACAGGCCGAACAGCAAGCCGCCGATGATGGTCGAGCCGGAGCGTGAGGTGCCGGGAATCATCGCCAGGCATTGTACGAAACCGACTTTCAGTGCGTGAGACCAGCGCATGTCGTCGACGTGTTCGACGCTGATCACATGGCTGCGCTGTTCGGCCCACAGCATGATGATGCCGCCAACGACCAGTGCCACGGCGACGGTGATCGGGTTGAACAAGTATTCGTGGATTGCATCGGCGAATAACACGCCCAAGACCACGGCGGGTAGAAAGGCAATCAGCAAGTTGAGGGTGAAGCGTTGGGCATTACGTTGGGTGGGCAGGCCTTTGATGATGTCGAAGATCTTCGGTCGAAACTCCCAGACGACGGCAAGAATGGCCCCCAGTTGAATAATGATGTTGAACGCCATGGCGCGTTCGCCGCCGAACTCCAGCAAGTCGGCAACGATGATCTGGTGACCTGTACTCGAGATCGGCAGGAACTCGGTCAGGCCTTCTACGGCACCTAATATCAACACCTGGAAAAGGGTCCAGAAATCCATTAATCCTCCGTCGGCGCACTCTTGGCGAGCGACCGGTTTTATAACACTCAGGGGTTGAGTATCTGAAGTTACACAATTGAAGATCAAAAGATCGTTCGATCGCGCCCCGAACCTCGGCAGCGCCTACGCCAACGCATTTCAAAGGTAGGAGCAGCCGAAGATTCGGGCCGCGATCGGATGATCTTTGCGCTGGCAGAATATGACTTATCAAAAGACACACTCAAGCCATGTTAGTAATCGTCGGCCGACGAACTAATCGAAAAATATTTAGGCGTTTAGTACAAAAAAATTTGCTCTGCCGATAAATTGTGATCAGAATCACATTATTCAGGGATGGCCATACAGTGGCCAAAGGACACAAACTACGCTATCGCAATCACCTCAAAATAGTGGCACCATTGCATATCGCCACCATCTAAGCACTAGTTCACCATCCCGAGAAAATCAACTAAAAGCTTGAAAAGCTTAATTATTGTTAGAAAACTCGGGAGCCACGTCTAAAAATCGCGTGAATGTTACCAATTGTCAGTCACAGATGAGAACCGGTGCTTTAACATCCCGATGTCAGCACCTAATTCGAGTCAATGCATGATGCTCTCAGGGAACTTGGCGACTAGTAGTCCGCGCCCGACAAACGACGAACCCGGTGTTCTCACTCTGGGTCGAACCCGTGGCGTGGCTGAACATTTTAAAGCACTGGTCGCCCGGCACGTGCGCCCTGATATGGCACTGGATGCCAACGCCTACACTAGTTCATATAAGCAGTATGAACATCTCGGTTCCTATCGCGCCATCTTCCTTGTTAT
Source organism: Pseudomonas sp. HMWF006 (assembly GCF_003061205.1). NCBI lineage: Bacteria > Pseudomonadati > Pseudomonadota > Gammaproteobacteria > Pseudomonadales > Pseudomonadaceae > Pseudomonas > Pseudomonas sp. HMWF006. The sequence goes on along the minus strand of NZ_QAIU01000102.1, from coordinate 3,460 downwards.
CGACAGCCCACAGGCGCTGGAAGACAATCTTGCGCTGGTGGAAAACCTGCGTAGCGATAACTTGAAACCGATCATTTGCGCGGTCATTACCGGGCGCGGCGCTTTCAACAAGATCAAGTATTATCTGGCTGGCGCGGACTTTTGTATCAAGCTCAATACCCTTTCCGATGATAGCGCCGAGCTGCTTGGCGAGTTCTTCAACAGTGAAGAATGGCAACGCGATATTGACCTGACGCTTGACCCGACACGTATCTGCCTGTTGGGCACCAGCAAGAAACTCGACATCTCGTTTGCCGAGATGAAGATCCTGGAAGCCTTTGCGCAAACCAGTAATCACATTCTGAGCCATGATGAAATCGCCAATATCATGGGCCTCAACAGCAATTTCTACGACCCTCGCGCACTGGAGAAATCCATAAGCCGCTTGCGTGGAAAAATCAAGGACATGTATGGTACAAACGCGATTCAGAGCATCCGCGGCTACGGCTATCGCCTGACGCGGGGCCTGATATCGACTGCCTGAGTCTCGGGCAGTCAATCTCTTTTGCATACGTACGAAGGATCGTCTAATGCAACCATATAGCTCCAGTTCTGCTTTACGCCCATTAAATAACAAGCACTTGAATGAGCGCGTCAACACGTCCCATAACAATAAAACTCCATAACATAGCAGCAGATCGAGTGGAATTTATCGAGGGCCATTATTGGGCCCAGACCCTGCCTTTCGATTACTTCCGAGGAAGTCATTGCTCGCCTGCCGATTTATCTTTTAGCCAATTTTGGTGTGTATTTAGGAGAGAGACATGGAAACTAGTACAACCCTCCCAAGGAAATATTTTGTTGTCGTGACTCACAGTACAACGTCGCAGCGCGAACTGGAGAGCATCTTGTCCAGTGAGCGTTTCAACTCGTTCGGCACGTCTCAGGCACAAATGTTTGTTGAAGGTGTTGCTTCGCCCTCTTCCGCCCCAATGGTGATGGAGTTCACATATCCAAGCATCAGTCGTAAAAACGTCGCTCGCAGTATCGAGCATGATACCCAGCGCATATTAGCCACGCTTGAATCGGAATGGCTGGCCGCACAAGCGGCGAATCCTTTTCACAGTGCTACGGTCATAAACGCTGAAAGCGGCAACATGCCACCGGCTTCCGAAGGCGCCACGCCTTGCAACGAAACCTGGCAACTCGACAATGATCAGGGTGCATTGATCAAAGAAGGCGTCGAGATTAGCCTGACCGGGCTGGAAACAGCATTGGTCAGGAAAATGCTCAACCATGAAGAGCGTGTGGTCAGCCGTGAAGAACTGATCCTCAGCATCGGTCGAGAGCCGGAGCAATACCGCGGCCTGGAAATGTGCCTGAGTCGTTTGCAAGACAAGTTCAAAAGTGCCAGTAACGGCGAACGATTGTTTCGTGCCGTACGAAATCGCGGTTATTGCCTGATCCAGGAAATCGTCGCGTAAACGCTACTGACCGCCGCGATCAACACCAACAGAAAACAGTGCGACAACAAAAACAACAAGAGCACTCTGTTTGGTTACACCTCCCCTGGTTAATTTCGACATTCCCTGCCGCCACCCCTCAAACAGTAACAAATACAACATCATTTATTCACCCCCTGCTCTGCGACCTTTTCTAACACCCCTCTATTTAATTATTAAAAGTTGGCACTGTGCCATCTTGTTAGAACTCGTCAGACACCATTCCCGGCAATAACTTAGTCTATTGACTGACGACAGTTCGGCATATCGACGTTGTTACCTCAGGACACTCGCTACAACAAAAACAATAAGTCTGCATAACAACTCGGTTTTCAACTGTTGAAACCTGAATGGACGTCTTTTGGGGATATCGTATGGATCTTTCTCTTAGTATCAATCGAAGCACGGGCCTCAAGGGACTGACCTTTTGGGGCCAATGGGCGCTGGCACAAGGCTTTGTCGTGACGCTGCTGTTCATCCTCGCGGAACAGCACACCGGGACGGTCGCGTTCTACTACCGAATGTGCGCCACCCTAGCGGTACTGGCGTCGGTGCCGGCTTACACGTTCAGCGGTGTTTATCGCAAACGCGATAACTACCTGAGCGGGTTGGGACGGCTGTTCATGGGGTGGTCGATGACCATGGCAGCGTTGGCGTGTATCGCGTTTGTCTGCCAGGCCGATGAGCTGTTTTCACGGCAGGTGATTCTGAGCTGGGCGGTGTACGGTTTCCTCGGTCAGGCGTTGCTGTATGCGCCATTGCATGCGTTTTCGAAGTTCTATCAGCGCACCCGCAAGAGCGAGCACAAAACCCTGATCGTCGGTACCGGCGAGCTGGCGCTGGGGCTGGCGAAGAAACTCAGCCAACTGGAAAACCTGCCATTGGTTGGCCTGGTCAGCAACGGTGACGTGCCTGCACTGGATGCCGATGCACCGCGCGTCGTCGGTGCCCAGGAGGAGTTGCTGGAGCTGATCGAAGCCCATGACATCCGCCGTTTGTACATCACCCTGCCGCTGTGCGAGGCCGCGAAAATCGAAGCGATGTATGTCGATTTGCTGGGGGCCAACGTCGATGTGGTCTGGGTGCCGGACTTGAACAGTCTGACCTTGCTCAATCACTCGGTGAAAGTCGTGGACGGTCTGCCAGCGATCTATCTGAACGAAAGCCCGCTGACCAGTCGCCCGACCGCTGCGTTGAGCAAAAGCCTGGTGGAAAAAGCCGTGGCCTTGCTGGCGATCATCGCGCTGAGCCCGATCCTGCTGATCATTGCTCTGGCGGTGAAGATCAACTCGCCCGGCCCGGTGTTTTTCAAACAGGATCGGCATGGCTGGAATGGCAAGGTGATCAAGGTCTGGAAATTCCGCTCGATGCGTGTCCACGATGACCGTGACGTGAAGCAGGCCAGCCGTAACGACTCGCGCATTACCGCGGTCGGGCGCTTTATCCGCCGCACGTCGCTGGATGAATTGCCGCAGCTGTTCAACGTGTTGCAGGGGCATATGGCCCTGGTTGGTCCGCGTCCGCATGCGGTTGCGCACAACCACTTCTACTCGGGGAAAATCCTCGCCTACATGGCGCGTCACCGGATTAAACCGGGGATCACCGGGCTGGCGCAGATCAGCGGTTGCCGCGGTGAAACGGACACCCTCGACAAGATGCAGAAGCGCGTGGAGATTGACCTGCAGTACATCAATAGCTGGTCGTTGTGGCTGGACCTGAAGATCCTGGTGAAGACACCGTTTACGTTGTTGTCGAAGGATATTTACTGAGATTGGGTGCGACGCACTGCAAGGGGACGAAAGTCCCCTTTTTTGTGCCCGGGATTTGGGAGTGGAGCTGGATTGCGGGTAAATGCAAATCCCTGTGGGAGCTGGGTTGCCAGCGATGGCGGCGGGTCAGGCAAAATCCATGTTGCAGGTGCCGGCCTCTTCGCTGGCAAGCCAGCTCCCACAGGGGATTTGTGCTTGGCTCAGGCCTTA
>NZ_QAIU01000665.1:1741-2108 GCF_003061205.1 Pseudomonas sp. HMWF006 | reverse complement strand
ACCCGACCCAGCGCATGCGTGCGCAAACGGCGCATCAACGGCGCGGGCAGTTCGATCCGCGAGCCGGAATCGTGGTTGCCGGCAATCATCACGATGGTCAGCAACGGCTGCTGTTCGTGGGCGCTGACGATGAAATCGTAGAGGCGTTCCTGGGCTTTGACCGGTGGATTGACCGTGTCGAAGATGTCACCGGCGATCAGCAGCACGTCCGGCTGCGCCAGTTGCAATTGACGCAGCAGCCATTCGAGGAAGCACGCATGTTCGAAATCGCGCTCCTGGCCGTGCAGGTTTTGCCCAAGGTGCCAGTCGGAAGTGTGGAACAGACGCAAGGTGGACTCCGCAACAGTAAAAGAGGTAATGGCCGCTG
>NZ_QAIU01000665.1:0-1731 GCF_003061205.1 Pseudomonas sp. HMWF006 | reverse complement strand
GATTATTGCGGCAGGAGGGCTGATGTGGCGACAGCGGTGCTGGGCCGTGGAGGTTGTGGCGAGGGAGCAAGCGCCCTCGCCACGGAATTCCCTGCATTCCGGGGACGGTTTATTTCGGATAAAGCGGCGGCAAGCCGCTGTCAGCCACCGGGTCTTGCACCCGCTCCGCCGCTGGAATCGTGCGAATCGCCCGCCACAGATCCTCACCCTGCCAGTGCTGGCCGGTTTCGCTGTACAGCGCGCCGTTGAGGCCGTCGAGTGCATCCGACAGCGGTACAAAGCGCGCCGCCATATCTGCAAGCGTTTCCGGTTGCTGCCGCGCCCACGCATCCAGCGCCTGCCGCGTCGCTTGCGGATCATTGGCCTGGCACGCCCGTTTGATGTCGTCCATCAACGTGCGCGGACTCGGCCCGGTTTGCGCGGCACGATGCACCGCCGGTTGCCAGCGTGCGCGCCACCACAGGCCGAAGCCGAGCAGGGTGGTGCAGGCCAGAATCAGCGTGCTGAGTTTCCACCACCACAACACATCGTTATCGACGACGCCCGGTTGCAGGTTGCCGGTCGGCGTATCGACCTGCAGGCTCGGATTGTTCGCCACTTGCAGGGTGCGCGCGGGCAGGCTGCTGTGTTCCAGATGGTCTTCGAAGGTGTTCCACCACACCACGTCCACGGTCGGCAATTCGATCGAACCGCTGCGGCTCGGCACCAAGGCTTCGCGTTCTTCGCGGCTGCCGACCAGGCCGCGGTCAGTGCTCTGGTTGCTCAATACCGGTTGATCGGGGTAGCGGCGCAGGCCGTTGACCTCGGTGCCGGGCAGGGTCGGCAGTTGCGAACTGGCCAGCCCCTCGACCCGCAGCGTCAGGCTGCGGGTCAGGGAGTCGCCGACTTGCGTGTGTTCCGGCTCCGGGTTCCAGCTCTCGCTCAGGCTCAGGCTGCGCGCCGGTAACCATGGTGCGTCGACCGGGTAGGTCAGGGGTTTGGGTTTGACCGTCAGCGGGATTTGCGAAGAGCTGACGCGCATCAGCTTGCCCGGTTTCGGGCCTTGTGCGGTCGTGTCCTGCGCGGGCTGTGTGTCGACCAGCGTGGCGCTGAAAATCTGCGGCGCGATGGTCAGCAAGCCGCTGTGCTGCGGGTAGATCGCATAGCGCATTTCGATCACGCCATGGCGCACGCCGTTGATGTCTTTCTCATAGGTGCGGGTGTCGCCGAGCTGCTCGATTCGCGCATCGGCGATTTGCAGCGGGGTCAGGCTGCTGTCGTCGTACAGCGACACCGAATGGTAGATGCGCAGGGTCAGAATCGCCTGGGCCTGCACATAGACGCTGGACTGATCGAGGCTGGCCTCGATGAACACCGGGTCGAGGTTGTTTGTCTCTTCGCGGGTGTCGCTCTCGACCACTTGCACGGTGATCGGCTGGCTCTGCACGTCACCCAGTTGCAGCGGCGGAATCACCACGCTGCCGTTCTCTTTCGGCAACAGCGTGATGATCCAGCGGGTGGTTGCGCGGTTGTCGCCATTGAGCGTGTTCAACTGGTTGACCTGGCGCGTGCCACGCACTTCGAACAGCGCCTCCAGCGGCGTCAGGTCAGGTTTGCCGAACTGGGTGACATCGTTGGTTTCGAGGGTGAGCTCGACCGTCTCGCCGGAGTTCAGGCGACTGCGATCCACGCTGGCCGTCAGCTCGGCCGCCTGGGCGGTGGCCGTGCAGATCAGCAGGGGCAGTAAGAGAG
>NZ_QAIU01000101.1:0-3817 GCF_003061205.1 Pseudomonas sp. HMWF006 | reverse complement strand
TGTTGAGCGTCTGGCCGCCACCCTGGGTGGCGGTGCTGTCGACCTGCCGCACACCAAGGCCGGTGCCTTTGCGGGTCAGGCTCTTTTCACTGAGCTTGTTGAAGTCCGGCAGCGCCTTGCTTTGGTCTTCAATGAACCGTGACACGCTGGCGTCGAGGAACTCACCGTCGTTGTCCTTGACGTTTACGCCTTCGGGAATGCGGTTTTCCGCGGTGATGACCACGGTTTTTGTGGCTTCGTTGGTGTACATCGTGCCGACGGCCCCGCTCGGACTGGCCGGCAGCGGATCGGCGACGAAGCCCTTGGGCAACACGAACGTGAACTTGCCGCCGAGCATCGAGACTTTCTCGGTGGCGGCTTTTTCCTTGGCCTTGGCTGCCTGAGCGTTGATGGCGCCGAGGCCGGCGACGGCCGCCAGCAACAGGACGACGGCTTTCTTGCTGAGCAATGACATTCGAATCTCCGGTGGATGGTCGCGCTAGGCGGGCGATCATCCCACGCAGCGCCTTATCACTCCAGCCCGGCCCGTCTGAACACCCGCGCCCTCGCCACAGGGGACGGGTTCAGGCTTGAGGGTGCGCTTGTCTGGACAGGGCCGGTTTAGCCAGTAGCTTGCGGGTCACGCCGAGCATCGCTACCGCCACCGCGACACCCACGGCAAACCCACTCAGGCCCAGGCTCGGCAAGGTCAGCGCCGACACCAGGCAAAACGCCGAAAACGAATACATGCCGGTTGCCGTCGCCCGCAACAATGCGGCGGTGAATGCCGGCCCGCGGGTCTGCTGGGAAAACACCGCCATCACGCTGCCGAGCACCGGGAACACCGCGAGCAGGCCGCTCCAGCGTTCGCCGACCGTGCTGGCGAGCATCGTCACCAGCAAGGTCAGCGCCGCACCGGCGATCATCCGCCAGATCAATTTGTCCGACTTCGGCGCCGGGCCATTGAGTACCGGTTGCACCTTGGGAAACAGGTAGGGCGAGGACAGCAATGCGACCGCCGCGGCGGCCACGGAGAACGGCAGCGACGCCGGAATCAGCGATAACCCCCACGCGATCACGGTCCACACCGCCAATGAAGTCATCAGCGCCGAAGGCCAGTTCGCCCGTTGCGCGACCTGAGCGTAGGTGATGCAGAACGCAATCATCGCAAACATCGCCGACAACGCGGCCACCGCTGACTGCGCGGCAAATGCCGGGCCTTGTTCGATAGCGAGGAAAAACAGGATCGGCCCGACCACCACCGGCAACCCCGACAGCCACCCGGCCACGCTCGGTCCCCAGCGTTTGCCTGCGAGAGAAATCAGCAGCAGAAAACCGGGAATCAGCAGCAGTTTGAGGATCAGCACGCAGGTGTCTCCGTCCGGGTGAGTGGCGTTACGTTAGCATTGTCGACAATTGATTGCTGAAGATGTGCGCAAAATGTGTATACAGGGTACGAGGCACGATCCCCGGCTATGCTCTGTCTATCAGGGCTTGCCGGAGTCGATATTGCAATGAACAGAACACCCAAGGTGCTGCGTGGATGTTGTGGCATCGGTCTGTGGGCGTTATTGCTGACGCCCACCTGGGCCAACTGGCAGGACGCAGTGCCCGGCGCGCAGATCATCGGCACCGGCGATTTCAGCGTGTGGGGCTTCGACGTGTACAACGCGCGTTTGTGGAGCGCCGCGCGGCCGCTGGCGGACGGCCAGCCCTTCGCGCTGGAGCTGATCTATCGCCGCACCATCTCCCGCGAGGACCTGGTCAAGGCCAGCGTCGATGAAATCAAACGTCTGGCAGGCAGCAGCGTCAGTCCCGCGCAACTGGCCGGCTGGCAGATTCAGATGCAGCAGTCGTTCGTCGATGTGCAGGCCGGTACACGAATTACCGGGGTGTACCTGCCGGGACAGGGCGCACGGTTTTTTGTCGGGCAACAGTTGCAGCATGAGATTGATGATCCGCAGTTTGCCCGGGCGTTTTTCGATATCTGGCTGGATCCGCGGACCCGCAGCCCCGAGTTGCGTCAACAGTTACTCGGTGTGAGTCGTTAAGAGCAAAAGATCGCAGCCCTTCAAGGCTTCGGCTGAAACGTCTAAGCTGCGTCTTTCCGACTTGTTTCTGGATGTGTGCGTGAAATTCAGTTTGCCCAAAATCGCCACCGCGCCGTTTTGCCCGCCGGAAGTGGCCGGCAGTGTGGCGGTGGATCCCAATGCCGCGTTCTTCAAACGCGTGCTGCGTTTCGCCGGTCCCGGTTTGCTGGTGTCGATCGGCTACATGGACCCGGGCAACTGGGCAACCGCCATCGAGGCCGGTTCGCGCTTTGGCTATGGCCTGTTGTTTGTGGTGTTGCTGGCGAGCCTGGCGGGCATGGTCGTGCAATGCCTGTGTTCGCGGCTCGGCATCGCCACCGGCCGCGACCTGGCGCAACTTTCTCGTGAGCGCTACAGCACGCCGACCGCGCGCTTGCAATGGGTGCTGGCGGAGATCTCGATCATTGCCACCGACCTGGCCGAAGTGCTCGGCTGCGCCCTGGCGTTTCACTTGCTGCTGGGCTGTTCGCTGACCTTCGGCATTGCCCTGACCGCGTTCGACACGCTGCTGGTGCTGGCCCTGCAAAACCGGGGCTTTCGCCGCCTGGAAGCGATCATGCTGGTGCTGGTGGCCACCATCGGCGTGTGTTTTTTCGTCGAACTGGTGCTGATCAAACCTTACTGGCCGGACGTCTTTCAAGGCTTCAAACCGTCACTGGCGGCGATCAGCGATGCGGCACCGTTGTACCTGGCCATCGGCATTCTCGGCGCGACGGTGATGCCGCATAACCTCTACCTGCACACCTCGATCGTACAGACACGCATGATCGGCCAAGACCTGGCGAGCAAGCAGGACGCGGTGAAGCTGGCACGCATCGACACCATCGGCTCGCTGGCGCTGGCGCTGTTGGTCAACGCGGCGATCCTGATTCTCGCGGCAGCGGCATTTCACCAGTCCGGACATACCGATGTGGTGGATATTCAGGACGCCTATCACTTGCTCGATCCACTGGTGGGCGGGGCATTGGCCAGCGTGCTGTTCGGTGTCGCACTGCTCGCTTCGGGGCAGAGTTCGACCTTCACCGGCACCATCGCCGGGCAGGTGATCATGGAAGGCTACCTGAACCTGCGAATTCCGTGCTGGCAGCGCCGTTTGATCACCCGCGGGCTGGCGCTGATTCCGGCGTTCATCGGCGTGTGGCTGATGGGGGACAACGCGGTGGGCAAGTTGCTGGTGTTGAGTCAGGTGGTATTGAGCCTGCAACTGCCGTTTGCGCTGTATCCGCTGATTCGCATGACCAACGACCGACAGCTGATGGGGCCGTTTGTGAATCGCCTGCCGACCCGGATACTGGCGTGGGGCTTGTTTGCGGTGATCAGTGGGGCGAACGCGTGGTTGATTCTGCAGATGGCGGTGTGAACAGATGTTTTTGTGGTGACTGAAATGGCCCCATCGCTGGCAAGCCAGCTCCCACAGGGTTTGGGGGTGAACAAAGAATTTGAATCCACCCTCAATCACCGTGGGAGCTGGCTTGCCAGCGATGGGGCCATCAAAACCTACATAAATCCAGGCAAAAAAAGACCCGGTGCAACGCCAGTCGCACCGGGTTTTTGTTGCCAGCGAGCAGCGGATGTCGTGGATCCACCGCCCGCCGTTGAACTCGATGTTTAAGCGCGTTCCAGCGCCAGCGCCACGCCCTGACCACCGCCGATGCACAAGGTCGCCAGACCCTTTTTCGCATCACGCTTGATCATCTCGTGCAGCAGGGTTACCAGCACCCGGCAGCCCGAGGCACCGATCGGGTGAC
>NZ_QAIU01000664.1:3016-4072 GCF_003061205.1 Pseudomonas sp. HMWF006 | reverse complement strand
TGAAGACACGGCGCGGCGTCAGGCCGGCTGGCGGATTTTCGGCGCCAAACCCGGTGCCTACGGGGCCGGTGTGCAAGGCGCGATTGATGGCCGTCTGTGGCAAACCCGCGAGGATCTCGCCGAGGTCTACTTGAATTGGGGCGCCTACGCCTATGGCGGTGCCGACGAAGGCACCGCCGCCCGTGAGCAATTCGTCCAGCGCCTGAGTCAGGTGCAGGCAGTGTTGCAGAATCAAGACAATCGCGAGCACGACCTGCTCGATTCCAACGATTATTACCAGTTCCAGGGTGGCATGCTCGCGGCGGTGGAAACCTTGCGTGGCGAAGCGGCGGTCAGTTACCACGGTGATCACAGTCAGCCGGACTTGCCAAAGATTCGCACCCTGAAAGAAGAGCTGAACCGGGTGATCCGCTCGCGTGCGGCGAATCCGAAGTGGATCGACGGGGTCAAGCGCCACGGCTATAAAGGCGCGTTTGAACTGGCGGCGACGGTCGATAACCTGTTCGCGTTCGACGCCACCACGCAATTGATTGATGATCACCAGTACGCATTGCTGGCCGATGCCTACCTGCTGGACCCGGCCACCCGGGATTTTGTTCGCGAGCATAACCCGCATGCGTTGCGCGACATGACCGAGCGGATGCTGGAAGCGCAGCAGCGCGGGATGTGGCAGGAGCCTGGGGCTTATAAAGAAGCGCTGGAGAATCTGCTGCTGGATATTGAGGAAGATATGTAACCGGCCAAAAGCTATCCTCAGCCCAGCCCTCTCCCGGGGGGAGAGGGAGCCGATTTGCGTTGCTGTCGAAGTCTGAGTTCGGCCCGACGTATCAGGTCGACGGAATTCGAAAGAACACCTAGGTCAGTTCCATCTCCCCCTGGGAGAGGGCTAGGGTGAGGGCCTCCCCACTGACACACCACAACACCAAAGACCACGACAGAGAAACCCCAAATGACCGACACCCCGCATTTCCCGCTCTCCGCCGTGGTCGGCGCCGATGACCTGAAACTCGCCCTGTGCCTGACCGCCATCGACCCGAAAATCGGCGGGGTGCTGAT
>NZ_QAIU01000664.1:0-3006 GCF_003061205.1 Pseudomonas sp. HMWF006 | reverse complement strand
GCTTGGCGGATCTGCTTGCCAGCGGCCAGTTCGTCACCTTGCCGCTGGGCGCTACCGAAGAACGTCTGGTCGGCACCCTCGACCTCGACGCGGCCCTGAGCGAGGGCCGGGCGCAGTTTTCGCCCGGTGTGCTGGCCAAGGCGGATGGCGGCGTGCTCTACGTCGATGAGGTCAACCTGCTGCCGGATCATCTGGTCGACCTGCTGCTCGACGTCGCGGCCAGCGGTACCAACCTGATCGAGCGCGATGGCATCTCCCATCGGCATTCGGCGAAATTCGTACTGATCGGCACCATGAACCCCGAAGAGGGTGAACTGCGTCCACAATTGCTCGACCGCTTTGGTTTGAACGTTGCCCTCAGCGGCCACACGGCACCGACCGAGCGTGGGCAGATCATTCGTCGGCGTCTGGATTTCGACAGCGATCCCCACGGGTTCTGCGCGCAGTGGGAAGCCGAACAACAACAGCTGCGTGAACGCTGCGAAAACGCTCGAAGCCGCTTGAGCGAGATTCCGCTGGACGACGCTGCGCTGGCGCACATCACCGAGCGCTGTTTCGCTGCCGGTGTCGACGGTCTGCGCGCCGATCTGGTCTGGCTGCGTGCGGCCCGCGCCCATGCGGCCTGGCGTGGCGCGACGGCAATTGCCGTGCAAGACATCGACGCCGTTGCTGAATTTGCCCTGCGCCATCGGCGTCGCGAGCCCTCATCGTCCAGCCCTCAACAACCCGCGCAACCGCCGGCGCATTCTGCCGCCGACCTGAGTGAAGGGCAGGGCCAGTGGGGTGACATGCCGGCTCCGGCACTGGCCACTGGTGCCCGCCGCGAAGTGCCGAGCTGGCCAAAAAAGTAACCGGCATTCGTCCCCGATCCGACGCGGGGGCGAATGCCAGACCCCGCGCCGGACAACTCGACCACGGACGCCAGGGCAAGCGCCACGCCGCACGCAGTGGCCTGGTGAACTGGCCGGGCACGCTGCTCAACGGCCGGCCGCAGGCACGGGAAGATCTGCAGTTCCAGTTGCGCACTCGCTGCGCCCATGAACTGTGGCTGGTGATCGTCGATGCCTCGGCCTCGACGCGTCGGCATCAGGCCTTGAGCGATGCCAAGGGCTTGCTCGCGCAACTGTTCGATGATGCCTATCGACAGCGCGCGCGTCTGGCGTTGCTGACCGCCAGTGGCAGCGCGCCGACCTGGCAGGTGCAGGGCCTGAAGGCATCGAGTGGCCTGCGATCCTGGCTGGAGGCGCTGGGCGCGGGCGGCGGGACACCGTTGCTGGCCGCACTGATGCAGGCGCAGCAGTGGCTGGTGCAGCGCAAAAAGCGTTTTGCTGCCGAGCAGCAGCGATTGCTGGTGGTGACGGACGGGCGCTTGAAAGCCTTGCCACCGATACCGTCGCTGGAGTGTCCGGGCTTGTTGATCGACATTGAACGTGGGCCGATTCGCTTGGGCCGGTCCAGGCAGTTGGCAGCGGCGCTGGAACTGGATTATCGGCATATCGACGATGTGTGATGCCTGGTTGGGTCTCTTCGCGAGCAAGCGCGCTCACACGGAAATTGTGTCGAACAGTGAGAAAGCGGCGGGAGCTGGTTTGCCCGCGAAGGCATCGCCTCGGTCTCAAATCTGCCTCACAAACCCCGCATCGCTGCTCTATGCTGCACCTCAGCCCCAATCACAAGGAGTGAATCATGCGGGTATTGGTCGCCAATCCTCAGGACGATTTTCGCGTCAAAGCCTACGCCGGCACCAACGGCGTTCTGCTCGCCATGGACCTGGCCGAGCCACGGCGCAAAGGCCTGCTCGGCTTCGCCATCGAAAAGCAGCAGGGCGACAAGCCCTGGCTATTCCTGTTCAACAGCCTGACGTTTCCCGGCAAGGCTCACACCTTCGCGCAATATCACGCCACGCCCAGCGATAAAGCGCCCCTGCAGAAATTCCGCTGGGCCGATTACGCGGTCAATCCGGGCACGACGATGCATTATCGGGTGCATCTGGCTTACGGTACGGCGGACGCGCCACAACTGGGCGAAGCGCTGGAGTTGAGCATCACCTGCGATGACGGCCACCCGGCCAGCCAGAGCGTGATCTTCAACCGCGCCGTAGCCGCCAGTCAGGCCTTTCAGCGCAAGTTTCCCGATCTGGATGCGCAGATCAGCGCCAATAGGAACCTGCCGATCGAAGCGTGGCCCGACGCGGCGCGTCTGTGGCTGGAGAACGGCCTGCTCGAGCGATTGCTCGGGTACATCGAGCGCGCGGTGGACGCCCGGTGGGCGCTGGATATCGCGATCTACGAGTATCAGTTGCAGGCGATAGTCGAAGCGGTGAATGCGGCGTTCGCCCGAGGCGTTCAAGTGCGCGTGCTGTATCACGCCCGCGCGGACGACCCCGATACGACCCTGAACGAAACCAGCCTCGCGCAGTTACCGGCGTCGAGCAAGCGCGGCCGGGTCACTCACGATATCTTTCATGACAAGTTCATTGTCCTCAGTCGTGTCGATGATGCCGGGCAGCGTCAACCGCAAGCCGTGCTGTGTGGCAGCACCAACTTCACCGCCAATGGCGTGTATCGCCAGGCCAACGTGGTGCACACGCTCGACGACGTGACGATTGCCACGCGGTATCTGCAAACTTTCGAAGAGGTCTGGGCGAACCCCGCCAATGTCGGCGCAACACGCACCTGGATCACTGAACGCAACCCGATGGACCCTGCGCAGCCGCTGTTCGCCGGGTTCTCGCCACGCAGCGGCGGTGCCGATCTGCGTGAGTTCGTCGAGATCATCGGGGCGGCCAAAAAGGATGTGCTGTTCGTTACGGCGTTTACCTTGCCGGAAGCGATTCTCAATGCACTGCTCGGCAAGCCCCATGACGACATCCTCCGTTACGGCTTGCAAAACACCGCCAGCAGCATCACCGGATTTCATGCCGACCGTACCGCCGAATTCGCCGCCACTGCCTTGCTCAACACTGGCCTGGAAGGCTGGCTGAAGGAAAACATGAAAGGCCAGAAA
>NZ_QAIU01000100.1:0-2297 GCF_003061205.1 Pseudomonas sp. HMWF006 | reverse complement strand
TCGCCGGCACGTCCAGCTTCTGCCCATAAATGAACAGCGCCGCGATGCTGACCAGCACGATCCCCATGCCCGCCCAGACGGCGTAGGCCACACCCACCGGTACGGAGCGTACCACCAGGGTCAGCATCCAGAAGGCGATGCCATAACCGACGATCACCAGAATCAGCGGCAGTGGTGTGCTGATGCCTTTGACCGCTTTCATCGACACGGTGGCGATCACTTCGGCGCAAATGGCAATGGTCAGATAGACGTAGGCGTTCATGGTTCAAACCCTCAAATGAAACGTTGCTTTCAGGGCGGCATTCTAGTGATTCGTCAGATGGGGTAAAGTCATTACCTATCTGTTTTGAAGATGGGTTGGTGGGGCGGTATGCAGTGGAATCTTGATCAGCTCCGAGTGTTTGTCGACGTCGCCGAACAGCGTTCGTTTTCTGCCGTTGCGCGCCGGCAGCGCAAGGCGCAATCGGCGATCAGCAGCGCGATTGCGATGCTTGAGGATGATCTGGGCGTCAGCCTGTTCGAGCGTAGCAGCGGTCGCCAGCCCTCGCTCACCGAAGCCGGCGAGGCACTGCTGGAAGAGGCGCGGGAAGTCTTGCGTCAGTGCGAGCGTCTCAACGGCCGGGCAATGGCGATGCTGCGTGGCCAGGAAGCACAGTTGCGCGTGGCGCAGGACGAAGCGATGCCCTATCAGGCGCTGGTGGAAAGTTTCGGCGCACTGGCCGAGCAGTTTCCGAGTCTGGAGGTGCAGTTGACCAGCGCCGCCCAGGGCGAAGTCGCGCGCAAACTGGTGGAGCGCCGGGCCGATCTCGGTCTGTTGTTTTACCACGATGAAATTCCCGAGGCGCTGGAGCGCCGGGTGCTGGGCAGTGTGGAAATGGTCACCGTGTGCGGCATCAACCATCCGCTGGCGGCGCAGTCCTACGTGACGTGTCAGCAGTTGGCGCAGCACCGGCAATTGCTGATGTCGACGCAAACCAGTGTCTACCCCGGCAATGAGCCGGCCAGCCCGCAGGTGTGGCGCGCTGACAGTTTCTACGTGATGGCCGAATGGCTGGTGCGCGATCTCGGTTGGGCCTGGCTGCCACGGCATGTGGTGCAGTATTCCGCCTATCAGGGCCTGATGGTCGAACTGGACAGCGAATGGACACCGCCAGCACTGGTGGTGGAACTGGTCTGGCGCCGCGATGAACCGCTGGGGCCGGCGGCGCGCTGGCTGGCTGAACGTTTTGCCGTGCACTTGCGGGCGATCGGCGATAAAAGTCGATAAACTCCGCCGCCATGAATAGAACTCTCTACACCGCGCTGTTTTACCTGGGGCTGCCATTGGTGGCGATTCGGCTGTGGCTGCGCTCGCGCAAGGCCCCGGCGTATGCCAAGCGGATTGGCGAGCGCTTCTCTTACGGGATGCCGTCACTGCAGCCCGGCGGGATCTGGGTGCACGCCGTGTCGGTGGGCGAAAGCATTGCCGCCGCGCCAATGATTCGCGCCTTGTTGCAACGTTATCCACAGTTGCCGATTACCGTGACCTGCATGACCCCGACCGGTTCGGAACGGATTCATGCCTTGTTCGGCGACGAGCCGCGCATTCAGCATTGCTACCTGCCTTACGACGTGCCGTGTGCGGCGGCGCGCTTTCTTGATCGGGCACAGCCGAAACTGGCGGTGATCATGGAAACCGAACTGTGGCCCAACCACATTCATCAGTGCGCCAAACGGGGGATACCGGTGGCGCTGGCCAACGGCCGACTGTCCGAACGTTCGGCCCGGGGTTATGGCCGCTTCAGCAAACTGACCGCGCCGATGCTGGCGGAAATGAGTTTTTTCGCGGTACAGACCGAAGCCGAAGCCCAGCGCTTTCGTGATCTGGGGGCACGGCCGGAGACAGTCGAGGTTACCGGTTCGATCAAGTTCGACCTGACCATCGACCCGCAACTGCTGCAACGCGCCAACGCACTGCGCGGCCAATGGCAGGCGCTGGAACGCCCGGTGTGGATCGCCGCCAGTACCCACGAGGGTGAGGACGCAGTGGTGCTCGACGCCCATCGTCGTCTGCTGACGAACTACCCGAATGCGCTGCTGATTCTGGTGCCGCGCCATCCCGAGCGCTTCAACTCGGTGTTCGAGCTGTGCCAGCGTGAAGGCTTTGCCACGGTGCGCCGCTCGACCGGTGCCAACGTCGAGGCACACACCTCGGTGCTGCTCGGTGACACCATGGGCGAGTTGCTGTTTCTCTATGCGTTGGCCGACAGCGCTTTCGTCGGCGGCAGTCTGGTGCCGAACGGCGGGCATAACCTGTT
>NZ_QAIU01000099.1:0-3206 GCF_003061205.1 Pseudomonas sp. HMWF006 | reverse complement strand
AACACTTTGTCTCAGCCATGGGCGAGTTTGAGCTGATCCGCAATTTCTTCGCCGCCGCGCCTTGTGCGCAGGGCGGCGAAGGCGTTGCGCTGGGGATCGGCGATGACTGCGCCTTGCTCGCTGTTCCTTCCGGGGAGCAGTTGGCGATTTCTACCGATACGCTGGTGGCCGGTGTGCATTTCGCCGACCCCTGCGATCCGTTTATGCTCGGTCAGCGCTCGCTGGCCGTTGCGGTCAGCGATCTGGCCGCCATGGGCGCCACGCCCGTTGCCTTTACCCTTGCCCTGACTGTACCGACGGTGACCGCCGATTGGTTGCAAGCCTATGCCGGCGGCTTGAACCGCATGGCGCAAAGCTGCGGCGTCGTGCTGGTGGGCGGCGATACCACGCGCGGGCCGTTGAGTCTGACGGTCACTGTGTTCGGGCGTGTTCCGGCCGGTCAGGCGTTGACCCGCAGCGGTGCGCAGCCGGGAGATCTGTTGTGTGTCGGCGGTGAGCTGGGCAATGCCGCCGGCGCCTTGCCGTTGGTGCTGGGCCAGCGTGAAGCCGAACCGCATATCGCCCAGCCGCTGCTCGATCACTACTGGTCGCCGCAGCCGCAACTCGCCCTCGGACAGGCCCTGCGCGGCAAGGCCCGTTCAGCGCTGGACATCTCCGATGGCTTGCTCGCCGACTGTGGCCATATTGCCCTGGCCTCGAAGGTGCGGCTCGAGATTGAACGCGAGCGCGTACCGTTGTCGGATGCTCTAGTGGCATTTCTCGGCCAGCGCGGCGCCGAGCGTGCGGCGTTGAGTGGTGGCGATGATTATGTGCTGGCCTTCACCCTGCCGTCCGTCGAGTTGCCGGCGCTGCTGGCCGACGGCTGGCCGATCCATGTGATCGGCCGTGTCAGTGAAGGGCAGGGCGTGGCGTTGCTGGATCGCGAAGGACACGACATCACCCCGCAAATCCGGGGCTATCAACATTTTCAGGAGACACCGTGACAGATCACCCGAAGCAGGTTCCGGCCGAATTCGTGCCGCCATCGGTCTGGCGCAATCCCTGGCATTTCCTCGCGTTCGGCTTCGGTTCGGGCACTTTGCCGAAAGCACCGGGCACGTGGGGCTCGTTAGTTGCGCTACCCTTTATCCCGTTGTGGCAGATGTTGCCCGATTGGGGTTACTGGCTGATGCTCGGGATCACCATGCTGTTCGGCTTCTGGCTGTGCGGCAAGGTCGCCGACGATCTGCGGGTACACGATCACGAAGGTATCGTCTGGGACGAGATGGTCGGGATGTGGATCACCCTGTGGCTGGTGCCGGAAGGCTGGTACTGGTTGCTGGCCGGTTTCCTGATGTTCCGTTTCTTCGACATTCTCAAGCCGTGGCCGATTCGCTGGATCGACCGGCATGTCCACGGTGGCGTCGGGATCATGCTTGATGACGTGCTGGCCGGCGTGTTTGCCTGGCTGGCGATGCAAGGACTGGTATGGATTTTCGCCTGATCCGGAGAGTCCGGGTTCAGTGAGGAGACTAAGGATGGCGCGACGCTGGCTGGCGCTGGTTTTTCTGATCTTGCTGGGCACTGTCGCCAGTGCTCAGGAAGCCGCGCACGCGCCGTCGGTCATCCACCTGGCCAGCGAAGACTGGGAAGACTACACCGCCGCCGACGGTCATGGCCTGGGCTGGGACGTGCTGCGCAAGGTGTTCGAACCCGCCGGGGTGAAACTCGACATTCGCAGCGAGCCCTACACCCGCTCGGTCGGTCTGGCAGAGCGCGGTGAAGTCGACGCGTGCGTCGGCTCCTATCATGACGAGGCCAGTGACCTGCTGTACCCGCGCTGGAATTTTGATACCGACCACATCTATGCCCTGGGGCTTGCGAGCAACCCGCCGCCGACCCCCGAGACACTCGGCAGCTATCGACTGGCCTGGGTGCGTGGTTATGACTACCAGAAATACCTGCCCAATGTGCGCAACTACAATGAAGTCATCCGGCGTACCGGCATCCTGTCGATGCTCACCCACAACCGCGCCGACTACTACATCGACGCACTGACCGAAATCGATTACGTGCTCGGCCGGGCCAGGGATCCGGCGCAGTTTCGCAAGACCCACATCGCCGAGTTGCCGCTCTACCTGTGCTTCGCCGACACGCCGCAGGCGCGCAAGTTGCTGGCACTGTTCGACAGGCGCATGGAGCAGTTGGTGAACAGTGGTGAGCTGAAACCGATTTTCGAGAAGTGGAAGCAGCCGTATCCGTTCGAGGCAAATTGAACGCGATTGACCGGCTGATAAAGAGTTTTGTCGGAGCTGGCTTGCCAGCGATAGCGTTGGGTCAGTAACCACAATGGCGGCAGATATTACGCCATCGCTGGCAAGCCAGCTCCCACAGGTAAAGAAATGTTGGGGGCGGTGTTATCAACCTTTTTGATCGTTATGCCCGATAATTCAGCCTAAGCGTCTGCAGGAACCTGCTGTTACAATGCCCGCCTGCGAATTTTCAGACTCTTTAGATCAGGAGCACACCGGTGCCTGTCGTCTTTGTCGCCGCTTCCAAGCTGCCCACGCCTTTTGCGCAATTCACCATGCACGGTTTTCTCGATGAAAGCACCGGGCGCGAGCACGTTGTGCTGAGCCTGGGTGACATTGCCGACGGAGCCCCGGTACTCGGCCGTTTGCACTCCGAATGCCTGACCGGCGACGCCTTGTTCAGCCAGCGTTGCGACTGCGGCTCGCAACTGGAAGGCGCGCTCAAGGCCATCGCCCGTGAAGGTCGTGGCGTGTTGCTGTACCTGCGTCAGGAAGGCCGTGGCATCGGGCTGCTGAACAAGATTCGCGCCTATGAATTGCAGGACGGCGGCGCCGACACCGTTGAAGCCAACGAACGCCTGGGCTTTGCTGCCGACCAGCGCGACTACGCCATGTGCCTGCCGATGCTTGAGCATCTGGGCGTGAAATCCCTGCGCCTGATGACCAACAACCCGCGCAAGGTCAAAGCCTTGACCGACATGGGCATCACCGTCGCTGAGCGCGTGCCGCTGCACACCGGCCACAACCCGCACAACAAACTGTATTTGGCGACCAAGGCCAGCAAGCTCGACCACATGATGGGCAACGAGCATCAGGGCGAGGTCGATCGCGCGTGACGCGGGGGCAGGTACGACGCCGATTGGCGGTCGACTGGTGGAAATACCTGGCGCTGGC
The DNA here is from genome assembly GCF_003061205.1 of Pseudomonas sp. HMWF006. Lineage (NCBI taxonomy): Bacteria > Pseudomonadati > Pseudomonadota > Gammaproteobacteria > Pseudomonadales > Pseudomonadaceae > Pseudomonas > Pseudomonas sp. HMWF006. Next base: position 21 of record NZ_QAIU01000099.1, on the reverse strand, counting down.
GTTGCTGCCGCTGTTCGTACT
>NZ_QAIU01000098.1:0-1520 GCF_003061205.1 Pseudomonas sp. HMWF006 | reverse complement strand
CCCTGAGCCGCAGATTTTGGCAACAGGTGGGTGCAGCCGGGTTTTTCCAGCGCCAGGTCAACCGAGATGGCCTGGGCCTTGTCGTTCTTCTGCTCGGACAGCCAGCGCCACGCCAGCACGGCGCCAGGGCCGATACCGCTGACCAGCGTCGCGGGGCCGTTCAGTTCGCGCAGGCCGGTCTGCAGGGCGCGGCTTTGTTGCAGGCAGTCCTTGGGCAGAATCACCTGAACGATCTGCGCCGAGGCGCTGCGGCTCAGGGTGCTCAGTTGGTTGTCGGTCAGCTTCTGGTCGTCATTGACCGCCACCAGCACCTGCGCCTTGGGCTGGGTGCCCGGGATCACGCGGGTCATGACGGTGCCGTCGGCGGCCGTCAGCGGTTGCAGGGTCGGTTGGGGTGCCGGACGTTTGAGGTACCAGTAACCGCCGCCGGCAATCACGGCCAGCACAATCAATGCGGCCAGGATGTACTTCAGGGAGCGTTGAATCATCAGCGTTTCACCAATCCAGTCAAGCCGCCCGCGATCAGGGCAGCAGTGTCGGCCAGCGCCACCAGCGGATCAAGTCCCGCGGGCACGGCCATATAACGGGGTTCCCAGTCAGGCTGGAACTTGTCTTTGAAGCGGCGCAAGCCTTGGAAGTTGTACAACTGCTCACCACGGCGGAAAACCATCGAGCCCAGACGCTGGGTCAGCGGTGCACCGCGCCGGGGTTGCAACCCTGACAACGGCACCATGCCCAGGCTGAAGCGCGCGTATCCGTGACTCTTATAGTGTTGAATCAGGCCGACCATCATGAATTCCATGGTCAGCTTCGGGGCATCCGGGTGCGCGCGCATCAGGTCGAGGCTGGCCAGGTCGTGGCTGTAAGTCTCGAGCAAGTTGGCGAACGCCACCGGACGGCCTTCGAAGCGAATCACCGCAATGCGGAAATGCTTCAGGTAATCGTCGCTGAAACGGCCGAGGGAGAAACCTTTCTCACGCACGTTCTTGCCGGTCAGCCACGCATCGGAGATCACTTTCAGCTCGTCCATCGGCGCCTGACCCGGCTCATGGATTTCCAGCGACAGGCCATCGCGGGTGCCACGGTTCCAGGTGTAGCGCAGATCCTTCATTTCCTTGCCCTTGGCTTCCAGGTCAAAGCGCTGCAGATTGACGCGGGCCTCTTCGCCGAGCTTGATCGCGGTCAGGCCGATGTCCATGTAGTAGGGCAGGTTTTCTGCGCGCACCTGATAGAACACCGGCCGAGTGTGATGGATGTCGCACAGGTCACGGAACTGCCAGATCATTTCAGCGCGTTGCTGACCAGGACCGATCGGGTCGTATAGCGCCACCAGGCTGCGGCCACGACGCGCGTACATCAGGAACGCCTCGTCGTTGGGGTGGAACAGCAGCGCCTTGTCACCGGTCAGCGCGAGGCCGCCGTCAGGTTGCGCCGAAGCCATGAGGATCTTTGCTGCGCGATCGAGTTCGTCCGGTGTCGGCAGATGAATGACCGGACGTGCGGTGCGCAACAGCCAGGTC
>NZ_QAIU01000097.1:0-3452 GCF_003061205.1 Pseudomonas sp. HMWF006 | reverse complement strand
GGTGTAATCGGTGACATGGCTGTCGGCGGCCGCCACATCCAGTGCAATGTCGATGGTCGAGGTCGGGAGGATTTTCAGGTCGGTCCGCTGGCAGGTGCCTCCCAGTGTGCAGAACAACGAGTTCAAGGTGCCGGCAATGTTCAGGTGCAACAGGTTGTTCAGGGTATCGGTCAGCCCGCCCACCAGCGGCGCGCTGACAATCGCATTGGCCAGGCCGGTGACGCCGGTCAGCAATGGCAGGTTCAACGAAATCACTGTGCGGACTTGCGCGGTTCGCACGTAGATCCGGTTGGCGCCCATCGGGTCGGCCTTGGCCAGCGCCGGGTTACCGAATGCCGACAGTTGCGGCGGCTCGATGACCTTGACCTTGACCGAACCATTGACCAGCCCCGGAATGTTCAGCGGCACGCTCGCCACCAACGCATTCTGACTGTTGGCCAGTTGCACGAAGGCTTCCACCAACTGGAACACTTGAAGATTGGCATTGAGCGCCGAAGACGTGGCGCCGGTCTGCAATTGCAGCAGTTGCCCGAGCACCACCGAGGTATTGCCGACCACCGCTCGCAGCCCGACCAGACCGTCGACGGCCACGCTGGCCGTCTTGCCGCCCTGGGTCAGCACGTTGATGGCGGTGTCGATCAGTTGCGTCAGCTGGATGTTCTGGCCGAGCAGTTGCGTGTAATTGCCGGCTTGAACGTTGACGTCCAGTGCCAGCTGATTGAGGTAGCTCAGCACATTGATATTGGTGTTCACCAACCCCTGCCAGCCCGCCACACTCAGGTTGAGATTACCGCCGAGCATCTGCCCGATCAGCGCATTGAGGGCAGCCGATTTGCTGGCGTCGATGGTCAGCGCCGTGGTGCCGAGGGTCAGTTGTGCGATCGGTGGCAACACCGCATAAGTACCAACGGCGGTGGCCGTAAGGCGTGTGGTCGGGGACACCGAACCCGGTGTGAACAGGGCGTAGAGGGCGGCGGCGACGCTGGTTGGCACCACGCGGGTGGCAACCACGCTGATGGCTTGCTTTTGCGCAGCGTTCGCGCTGAACGTCCGCAGGTTGTTCGCCCCGGTCTGCACGGTGCCGCAGGTCACAGTCAGGGTTGTCCCAGAGCCCACCGTGAAGTCGTTGCGCGCAGCGCTTGCGGTAGCGTAAGTGGCAGCCGTTGTGCCCGCCAGGCAATCGCCCTGGCGCGATACCGCTTCCAGGGCCGCCACATCCACCACGCGCTGCAGGCGACGCTGCTCCATGTACAAGCGGCCGCTGTCGACCACCAGCACCATGCACACCAGGGCCAGTCCGAGTGTCAACGCGGCCATCAGACCGATCGCCCCGCGTTGCCGGGTGCGGCCTTTGAAACGAGAACGGGGCGACATGGCGCACTCCTTTGCCGGCCCACTGCCGGGCGCTGCCTCCATGGGTGCAATTGAGTGTAGTAGCCACTACTGGCAACGCGCCATTCCATACACCGCAAAACCCTGTAGGGGTGCGCCTGCTCGCGACAACGGCGGCACATTCAACAACAAAGTGCCAGAGAGTCCACCATCGCGAGCAGGCTCGCACCTACAGGGGAGTTGTTTTTATGCCGTCTTAGCGCGGTGGATAGTTGGCGAGGATCCGCCCGACCGTTTCGCGAATCGCCTTGCTGCGCTCCTGCGGATTCGGCGAGCTGCTGAGCATTTGCTCGTCACTGCCACGCCAGACCAGTTTGCCGTCCTTGCCGTCGAGCAGATCAATCTGGATGGTCGCGACCTTATAAGTGATGTTGCGCGTTTCGTTGTACATCGGCGCGCCCCAGTAACCGTTCCACGGGCCACCCCAACCACCGCCGTAGTTGGTCGTCACTTGCTGCTGACGATCTTCGACGATCAGGTAGGCCTGCACATTCAAATCGCCCCTGGCCCCCGCGGCGGCCGGACGCAAGCCACGTTGATCGAGCTGATCGGCAACCGACTGGCGGATACGCTGCTCGGTCAGGTCGCTCTTGATTCGCGGATCATCGGGACGATATTGCAGGGCGGGCTCTTTCCAGCCCCAGCTGCGGTAGGCAGCGAAATCGCGGCTGGCATCAAAGTCATGGTTGACCTGGTTGGCGGCGCAGGCGCTGAGCAGCGCGGCCATGGCCAGTAAAGCGAGACGGCGGAACATGGCATTTCTCCGGTGGAAGACATGACCCTGCGAAAAAGGCTGACTTGAAGATTAGCTCGGTGGATACGTCGACATGGCTTTTTCCACCGCCTCGCGAATGGCATCGGTGCGCACGAGTTGGCTGCCCTGGTTGGCGGTTTCGGCACTGGCGCTCCACACCGGTTGACCGGTGCCGGCGTCGAACAGATTGACCTGCACCACCACGACCTGCTCCTGATACGTGCGCACGATTGGTACGGTGTTGTACATGCCGTAGCCGCGGCCATAACGATCGTAGCCGCCGTAGCCACTGCCGTAATAACCATAGTCGTCCTGCACCTGACGCAAACGGGTTTCCAGGCGCAGATTGGCGCTCACCAACAGATCGGCCGGACGCTTGTCGTGCAACGGGCGCAAGCCGCGCTGATCCAGCGCATTGCTCACTGCTTCGGCCACTTGTGCCGAGTCAGCCCACGCCGTGCCCGGCGGCAGTTGGCCGTTGAGCCAGGCCCAACTGCGGTAGCGCCCGTAATCCCGTGGCGGCGCCGGGTACGCGCTGCGATCAAAGGTGTTGGCCGCTTGCGCCGGCGCCGGGGGCAAGGGCCGCGACTGCGCCACGTAAGGGTTGCTGCCCTGGCAGGCAGCCAATCCCAGACACATCAGCAATAACCCGGATTGAGCTTTCATGTCGCGCTCCGATCAGATCGGCCGGCAGATCCAGTGCAAGTAACGCCCAAGCCCGGCGAAGCTTGGGTGACGACGGTGGGCGAGCTCCATTTCCAGCAAGTCCACCAGTTCGGCGCGGGCCTGGAATTCCACCGGCATGTAGTCGTGGAAAACCCGGATCCCGCTTTGCGTTTCGACCTGCCACAAGCCGGCGAGTTGCGTGGCCAGTTCCCGCGGATCCAGCGGCTGCTGAGGCGTCAGGCTCTGCTTTTCGCCGGCCAGGCTGTTCTTGCGCATTTTCTTGAAATGGCCTTTGAGCAGGTTGCGGTAGATCAAGGCATCGCGGTTGTAGAACGCCAGCGACAACCAGCCGCCGGGCCTGGTCAGTTGATGCAGCACCGGCAGGATCGCATGGGGTTCGGCCAGCCATTCGAGTACGGCGTGGCAGATCACCAGATCATACGGTTCGGTGAGTTGACCGAGCAGTGCCTGCCACGGTGCCTGGATGAATGTCGCGGTCTGCCCGGCCTCGGCGAAACGCTGGCGGGCGCCTTCGAGCATTGGCGCGGCAGGTTCCGTGAAGGTCACGTCATGCCCGCGTTCGGCCAGCCACAATGACAGGTGGCCGAGGCCGCCACCGATATCGAGCACCCGCAGCGGC
>NZ_QAIU01000096.1:574-6862 GCF_003061205.1 Pseudomonas sp. HMWF006 | reverse complement strand
TCGTTGCACTTGTCTTCGGTGGCAACCAGGATGTGGCGGGCAGTGGCTTTAGCCATGGGGAAACTCTCCAATCTAATTCAGTAAAGTGTGGAGCCTACCGGATTCAGTGGGCGAATTCTCGGCAAAGTTCCGTTCGGTGATCGCTGTTGGCTTTTACAGATTTGCGGCCTGCAAGCGCAGGGCATGCTCGATGTACAGCAAGATCGGGTCCGGCAGCGCGGATGCGCCGATAACAGGCCGGCGCAGACTGCTCAAATGATCCAGCGGATAGTCAGAGCGGATCACTGTACCCAGGTGCGAGCTGTAGCGGCCGACGAATCCGTCGTTTTGTCCGGCCTCGGTAATGAAATATTCCGACAATCCACGGCAGAGGGCGTGTACCGGGTCGAGCATGGCGGCTTTGGTCGTGGGCAAGGTGCCGCTCCAGGAATAATAGCGAACACCGTCAACCAACTCCGCGCCATGCCCGCCCCAGGTGTGTGGCAGGCCCTGCGGGTATTTGTCATTGAAGAGACTGACACCCTCGGTGGTCAGGGCGTTGAGCGCGGCGAGTGCGCTTTGTGGCAGCGTTGTGCTGCCGCTCATAAGGGTCAAAAACTCGGAAAACAGTGTGACCACATTCAGGGCCACGGAATCCGGCAGTTGATCCGGTACCAGCGCCTTGCGCAGGAAGTCAGCCAGCTCCGAGCCGTGATTCGGCCCGCTGACCGACGTGACTGAGCCGACGACGTGTGGCATGTGCGCAGCAGCGTACCGGGCAGTGAGTGCGCCCTGGCTGTGACCGATAAGATTGACTTTTGCAGCGCCGGTGCCTGCGAGGACACGATCTATTTGCCTGAGGAGTTGCTCGCCCCGCACCTCGTTGTTGTGCGTGGCCGACAGATGCGGAATGAACACGCGGTTGCCTGTTGTCTTAAGTGCTTCCTTGACCTCGTGGAAGAGCTCGAAATGGCCAATGCGTTCAAATCCGAACAGGCCGTGTATCAACAGTATGGGATAGCGAGTTGTAGCATTCCGTCGCATGTTCTTACCTTTATCACAGAAGTTCATCGGGAAAATCTGTGGGTCACTCTAAAACACTCATACGGTTGGAGAAGTACGAAGAAACCCAGGTTCGCGGATGAATCTGGACTAGATGACGTAGGTGTTTTCTGTTTTTTGTGAGGCCCGAATCGGAAGTTGTGGACGTCCTCTGACGGATCAAGCGGATTTATTGCCTGCCGGCCTACTTGGTCCGTGGCTTTTGCCCGAGGGTTGTGGCGCATTTTGCTGACAGCGAAGACCACCACAATGGCGTTCAATATTTGTCGTCGACGCCATTGATGTAGCTGGCGTCTTATCCAAGGAATGGAGCCACGAATGAACACCCACGAAATCGAGTTTTGCTATCGGATGCGCCATCCCGTCAGCATGTGCCAGTCCGAGGTGCCGTTGCCGGCGGCGACGCTCGATGCCCTCAAAGGCGCAGCGCTGGATCCTTCCCTGAGCAAGGTCATCGTCAGGATCGCTCCCTATGCAAACATGGCGTGTGGCGATCAATTGCTGTTGAGCTGGGACGGCCTGGATATCGAAGGCTTTGCCTATCAGCATGAAATGGTTCGCTTCGTCAGCGAATCCCAGGTTGGCAAAGACGTGATCTTTGTTATCAAGGGTATGCACATTGCTGCACTGGACGGTGGTTCGCTTGAGGTTTACTGGACACTGGTCAGCGCGAACCTGCCCGAACCCGCAATGTCTGCACGGTTGCAGCTGTCAGTGGGGGATGCACAGCCGCAGCTGCTGGCGCCGCATGTCGAAGGTGTCATCGGCGGTACGCTCGATCCGGCCCGGGTGAGGGATGGTGTGCTCGTCATGTTTCAGCCTTACGCCCGAATGTCTTCAGGCGATCGGGTCTCGTTGACATGGTGTGGCGACATGTCGCCGGCGGCGTTCAACGATGCTTTGAAGATCGAAGCCTTTGCCGTTGCGCAACCCTTGTCGTTCTGGGTCGCTCCCGAGCACATCGCCGCGCAGCTTGGAGGTGAGGTGACGGTAAGTTACCGCGTGGAGCAGGTCGGTGGGGCAGTGCGCGAATCGGAGCCGACCAGGCTTCGCATTACTCCGTTCCATCGTGGCGAACTGCACGCTCCCGATGTGCTGGAAGCCGAGGATGGCGTGCTCAGTACGGAAAACTCGATAGATGGGGTGACCGTTGTGATCGGCAACCCACAGACGCAAGAAGGCGAGTTGGTCTACCTGAAGTGTGACGGTGACTTTTTCAATCACCGGGATGACCGGGAAATTACTCTGGAAACCGCAGGGAAGCCGCTGATCTTTATCGTGCCCCATCGGTTCTGGCGCGAACATCACGGAGGAACCGTGCGGGTTGCCTATACCGTGGAACGTCTGGACGAGGTCAGTCAGGAATCTGCGGTGACACAGGTGCGGATAGAGGCTTGAGGGCAGCGGCGTCAGCCCTCCGGTTCTCAATGATGCCGGAGGGCAGGCCTTCTGGTCAGTCTGCGGAATGCGCGCCCAGACGCTGCGCGGCATTCAGTAGCAAGCGTTCGGTGGCGTTGAAACCGAGGCATCCGTCAGTGATCGATACGCCATAGCGTAGTGAGGTGCTCAGGGGTTGGCAGCCTTCGAACAGATGGGACTCCAGCATCATGCCGATCAGTGAACGATCACCCTGCAGGCGTTGCTCGAGTACATCATTGAAAACAGCGGGTTGACGCAATGGGTCCTTGCCGCTGTTGGCGTGACTGCAATCGACCATGATTCGGCTCGGGATTTTCAGTCGATCCAGATCGGCATGGATTTTGGCCACGCTCTCGCGATCATGGTTCGGGCCCTTGTGGCCGCCACGCAGCACCAGATGGGTATCAGGGTTGCCCGGGGTCTGAATAATCGCCGGATGGCCCTGGCTGTCAACACCGAAATGCCGGTGTGGGTGGGCTGCCGAGCGCATGGCATCGACGGCGATGGCCGCGCCGCCATCGGTGCCATTCTTGAAGCCCACTGGCATACCGAGACCACTGGCCATTTCGCGGTGGATCTGCGATTCGGTGGTGCGGGCGCCAATGGCCACCCAACTGAGCAGGTCATCGAAGTAACCGGCAGCCATGGGTTGCAGCAGTTCGGTCGCCACCGGCAATCCCAGCCTGATCATTTCCAGCATCAGTTCGCGGGAAAGCGTCAGCCCTGCGGCCATGTCATCGCTGCCATCCAGGTGCGGGTCATAGGCCAGGCCTTTCCAGCCGACCGTGGTGCGTGGTTTTTCGACGTAGGCACGCATCACCAGCAGCATGTCGTCACGAACGTCGTCAGCCAGTCGGGCGAGTTTGCCGGCGTATTCGAGGGCGGACTGTGGGTCGTGGATGGAGCAGGGGCCAACGATGATCAGCAGTCGCTGGTCTTCACCGTTGAGGATCGCGCGAACTGCCTGACGTTGAGCGGCGACTTGCTGGCTCAGGACGGTGCTTAAAGGCAGTTGCTGTTTGAGTTGCAACGAGCTGGGCAGACGCAGTGTCAGCGCTTCGTTGGCGGAATCGAGTGTGGACAGTGGCAGAGCAGAAACGGACGAGTTCATATTCGGTCTTCCTGGGCAGGCGGCGGGTTCTTCCCGCGCACTCGGCCCTACTGGGGTGTTCGACAATTGGCCGTATTGGCTACGTGTGTGTGCTTGCCACCTGTAGGTGACCGATCGGAGGCGGCAGGCTGTCCCGAGCGGAAGCTGGTAAATCGCCAGGCGCTAAAGCTGTCGTAACGGTAATAAGTGGCGTAGTTCATTAGGTAATTCCTCAAAGTGTCTGGTGTGTCGCTGAAAAAGGTTCGGGCCTGAAAAAACAAAACCCCCGGTCGGGAGGCCGACCGGGGGTTGAGAATTCTCTGGTGGCGACCCGTTTTTATGGGCGCCGTGTGGGTATCAGGCGCGCCAGTGGCTAAACCAATACCCAAAATAAAAGCTGACCGGAGCGCAAATGTCAGTCGCCCGCGCAGCCGAAACCGAGCGCAAGGCGCTGGCGGTACGTAGCTGAGAGAGGGCGTTGAACATGGGTTGTCTCCGATGGTTGCGTCGAGCTTACTAGAGGCCAATGGGCCGGAGCAATCAGAAAATGCTATTGCGTAGGCCGTTCAATGCCTATTGATCGAGCGCCTCAAAAGTTGTGACACACTCCATGACTCATCTGAACCAGCAAGGAAGATCCATGTCGACGCTGATTATCGCCGCTGCCCAGGCCATCTCGATTGCTGGCGATCTTGCCGCCAATATTGCCCGTCACAAGCGCTTCATGACGGTCGCGGCGGCACAGGGTGTCGAGTTGCTGGTGTTTCCGGAATTGTCCCTGACCGGGTACGAAGGTGCGGTGGCTGCATCGTTGGCCATCCATCCGCAAGATCCGGTATTGCAACCGTTGCGCGATCTGGCTCGTGAGTTGAGTGTCACGACGGTCGTGGGCATGCCGGTTCGATTGCCAGAGAAGCCCGTCGTGTTGATAGGTGCTTTGATACTGGGGGCTGACGGTTCGCTGGGTGTGTACACCAAACAGCATTTGCATTCAGGAGAGGAGGTGATCTATGCGGAAGGGCAAGGCGGGCCGATCCTGGATATTGCCGGTAATACCGTAGCACTGGCGGTCTGCGCCGACTTCAGCTACGCCAGTCATGCCGCTGCCGCCGCTGAACAGGGAGCCGATATTTACGCGGCTGGCGTGTTGATCAGCGAAAAAGGCTATGCCCCCGATACCGCTCTGCTGCAGGGATACGCTCGTCAACATTCGATGGTCGTGTTAATGGCTAACCACGGTGGTTCTACTGGCGGATGGGTGTCAGCCGGGCGCAGCGCGATCTGGTCCGCCGACGGTTCGCTGATCGTCGCTGCGCCGGGCACTGGTGACGTGTTGGTCGTTGCCCGGCAAGAGGGCGGGACCTGGCAGGGGCAAGTCATTGCCGTGACGGAGGCACAATGACCTACCGGTTACGGATTGCCACGCCTGATGATCTGGCGTTTTCACGCAATCTCACCTGTCAGAATATGCTGCGGTACTACATTCAACATGATCTGTTGTGGCTGGACGAAGCGTTCGATGTGGCCTGGTCGGGACGCGAAAGCTGGCTGATCGTGCGCGCTGATGTGGTGGTGGGATTTTTCAGCCTGAGTCGTGATGCGCGAGCGCTGTATATCCGTGAACTGCAAATTGCAGAAACGTTTCAGGGGCAGGGCGCGGGATCCTGGGCGATTGATCAGGTTATCGGGATGGCCCGCAAGGAAAGGCGACCGGCGATGCGCCTCACGGTGTTCGAAAACAACCCGGCAAAATATTTGTATGAAAGAAAAGGACTACGGGTCCAGGGTGAAGACGAGTGTTTCTTGCGGATGCAGCTTGATATCAGTACACCTGTGCGCTGAAACCCTTGGCTGGCAAGCCCTGAAAGATGAAATGAAACTTTTTAAATACGGCTTTCCGCTAGGTCTGCCCGGCACTTTTTGCTAAGGTGTCCCGCATCCCAATAAGACCATATCGCGAGGTGTCTGCTTGATTAGGGTGCTAGTGGTCGACGACCATGATCTCGTTCGTACAGGCATTACACGCATGCTGGCCGATATCGATGGCTTGCAGGTGGTGGGTCAGGCCGAATCAGGTGAAGAATCCCTGATCAAGGCCCGTGAGTTGAAACCTGACGTGGTCCTGATGGACGTCAAGATGCCTGGCATCGGTGGCCTGGAAGCCACGCGCAAACTCTTGCGCAGTCACCCCGACATCAAAGTGGTGGCCGTCACCGTGTGTGAAGAGGATCCTTTTCCGACGCGGCTGCTGCAGGCAGGTGCTGCCGGTTATCTCACCAAGGGCGCCGGGTTGCCGGAAATGGTCCAGGCGATTCGTCTGGTCTTTGCCGGTCAGCGCTATATCAGCCCGCAGATCGCTCAACAGTTGGCGATCAAATCCTTCCAGCCCACCAATGATTCGCCGTTTGACGCCCTGTCCGAACGCGAAATCCAGATCGCGTTGATGATCGTTGGCTGTCAGAAGGTGCAGATCATTTCCGACAAATTGTGCTTGTCGCCGAAAACCGTGAACACTTACCGCTACCGCATCTTCGAGAAGCTCTCGATCAGCAGCGACGTCGAACTGACATTGTTGGCGGTGCGTCACGGCATGGTCGATGCCAGCGCCTGACCATGACTGAAACTTTCGATTCCGGCGCCTTTCTGTCGACGGTCAGTGGGCGTCCGGGCGTGTATCGCATGTTCGACAGCGACGCGCGCCTGCTCTATGTCGGCAAGGCGAAAAACCTCAAGAAGCG
>NZ_QAIU01000096.1:0-564 GCF_003061205.1 Pseudomonas sp. HMWF006 | reverse complement strand
CAACGAAACCGAGGCGTTGCTGCTTGAGCAGACGCTGATCAAGGAATGGCGGCCGCCGTACAACATCCTGCTGCGCGACGATAAGTCTTACCCCTATGTGTTTTTGTCCGATGGACAGTTCCCGCGGCTGAGCATCCACCGAGGCGCGAAAAAGGCCAAGGGCAAGTATTTCGGTCCGTATCCGAGTGCCGGTGCCATCCGTGAAAGTCTCAGCTTGTTGCAAAAGACTTTTTTCGTCCGTCAATGCGAAGACAGCTACTACAAGAACCGTACCCGGCCGTGCCTGCAGTATCAGATCAAACGCTGCAAGGCGCCTTGCGTCGGACTGGTCGAGCCTGAGATCTACGCCGAAGATGTGCGTCACTCGGTGATGTTCCTTGAGGGGCGCAGTCATGCCTTGACCAATGAACTGTCCACGGCGATGGAAGAGGCGGCGATCAATCTCGAGTTCGAGCGCGCTGCCGAGTTGCGTGATCAGATCGCGCTGTTGCGTCGGGTTCAGGATCAACAAAGCATGGAGGGGGGCACCGGGGATATCGACGTCATCGCCGCATTCGTCAACCC
>NZ_QAIU01000095.1:10537-20113 GCF_003061205.1 Pseudomonas sp. HMWF006 | reverse complement strand
GCGGGTGATGAAGCCTACCTGGTTGCGGGAGACCGCCTAGAACTCCTGGCTGCGCAGGATACCGATTATTCGCTGTATGACATGAAGAAGAAAGGTAGCTTCGGCAAAAAGAAAACCAAGCATGACGAAGTCACTGATGTGAAAAACATCAGCAGCGAAATCACCTCCGGCGGCAGCATGCTGCTCGCCAGTGGCGGCGATCAGCATTATCAGGCGGCCAAACTGGATAGCGGAAACGACCTGGTTATCAGCAGTGGCGGAGCCGTCACGTTCGAGGGCGTGAAGGACCTGCATCAAGAGAGCCACACAAAAAGCAATACCAGCCTGGCCTGGAACTCGATGTCGGGCAAAGGCAAAACCGACGAGACTTTGCGCCAAAGTCAGCTAATTGCCAAAGGGCAATTGGTGATCAACGCGGTTGATGGCCTGAACATCGACATCAAACAGATCAACCAGAAATCGATCAGCCAGACCATCGATGTAATGGTAAAGGCAGACCCACAACTGGCGTGGCTCAAAGAGGCCGAAAAGCGCGGTGATGTGGACTGGAAACTGATCAAGGAAACCCACGACTCGTTCAAATACAGCAGCTCGAGCCTTGGTCAGGGCGCGATGTTGGTGATCATTATTATCGTCACTGTGCTGACGGCAGGTGCTGCCAGTACAGCGGTTGCGTCTGCCAGTACGGCAATGGGGGCGAGCGCTAGCGGCACTATGGCGGCGGCATCGGCGGCCACTGCAGCAACGGCAACCTCGGCCGCTACTGCTGCCACTGCGGCAGGGTTGGGGAATGTGATGGCCTCGGCCGTGCTGACGACCATGGCCAGCACCGCAGCTGTTAGCACGATCAATAACAAAGGCAATCTAGGGGCTGTAGTTAAGGAAACCTTCAGTAAGGACAACCTGAAAAGTGCAGCGATTTCGGGTCTCACAGCTGGCGTTACAAAGGGTGTGATCGATCCACAACTCGGCGGCCACACGGTGCCGTTCAACAACCTTACAAAAGGATTTGACCTAAATACTCTTCAAGGTATCGGTGGTTTCGCGGTTCATGCGGGTGCTCAGGGGATCGCTGGCGGGGCCATAAAAACCGTGATTGGTGGGGGCAGTTACAGCGATAACTTGAAGGAAGGACTGCTTTCTCAGGCCGGCAATGTGGCCGCTGCCACCGCGTTCAACTTTGTCGGGGGCTATTCCCAAAATCACTGGCAGGCAGCAAAGGATGCGGGTGATACAACCGGTATGGCGATGTGGGCCGAGGGGGGCGTGGCTCGCACTGCGATGCATGCGTTGATGGGGGGCGCGATATCCAGTGCAACCGGTGGCGATTTCAAAACCGGCGCGGTGGCTGCAGGCGCCAGCCAGGCTATGGCCAGCGTACTCAACTCCACGTTCGACACCCAACCTGAGCTACGCCAGGCATTTTCCCAGATTGTCGGTTTGACCGCCGCTGGACTGGCCGGCGGAGATGTCAACAAGGCATCGTGGGTCGCCTTGATGGCTGACGAATACAACCGTCAGCTTCATCAAAAAGAAACGTTGGCACTGGAAAAACTGCAAAAAGAGAACCCTGATAAAGCTTATCAACTCAAGGCGGCAGCCTGTGCCTTGGTTCATTGCAGTGCTTCGGTACCGCCCGATGACCCGCAATATGAAACCATCAAAGCATTGGAAACTGATGGTAAAGGTTTTAAAGATGCTCAGGGTGCGCTGTTCGCTACGGGAGCCTTTGACGAGTATTCGAAATGGGATCAGGTCAACGACGACTTGTTGCTCAACGACAAAAATCTCAGGCAATCGGCAAACGCCAGTCGAGCGGTACTGGGTGCTATAGGGGCTGCCGCAGGATTTGGCGGCGCGATAGTGTCCAGCCCGGCGTGTGTAACCGCCGTTGGTTGCGCGATTCCTGCGCTGTCCGGGCTGGGAGGCGTTGCATCGTTCGCTGATGGATGGCAAGCCACCGGGGAGTTGTTTGCGCCATATGAATACAGCCAGGGAAGCAGAGTACTCGACTCTTTCAGCAGCGCGACCTACCCGGGTGACGTGAATCCGCTGCGCGATTACGGAACGGAAGCAGCAAAGGCTGCTATGGAAATAGCGCTGCTCAAGGGCGCCGGAAAATACCTGGAGGGAAGCGGGGAGCTGCTGTTGACTTCAGGTGGCAAGAAGGGAGGGAGTCTCCCAGGCAGCACCTCGGAAGTCGATAAAGTTGAATTCGATGCTACTCGCGATGCAGAGGGTTTTGGGTTGTCTGCTCAGCGTGACTTTGTCCCGGGGAAAGAGCATCGTGCAGAAAATATCAACGCTGGACAGGTAACGGATCGTGATGGCCTTCCGCGTGTTGATGGTGAGAAGGTAGCGAATGATCGCCTCTTGAGTCAGCAGGCCGACGGAATTGATCTTCCATACTGGGGAACACAGCGTCCGGCTTGGATGGAGGGGACAATGGTGACGGATAGGGTAGTGGATCAGCCGCGCACCATGACGATGACTATAAACAAACTACAATATGATCGGATGCAGGAGGCGGTCGCTCAAGGCAAGAATCCGTCCTCCCTTCTTGGAGGTTGGGCCACGGAAACTCCTATAAAATCTGTGGCAGACGTTCGAAATAAACTTGCAGTTTCTGAAGAGTTTAAAGAGGGTCCATTATTCCAAGTCGAATTTATGGTGAAACCAGGAGTCGGAATTCGTGAAGGAACTGTTGGTGATATGTGGGATGCGAAGAACGAAGCTCGCTTGCCTGGTGGAGGGCATCAGGTAAACTTTATGGATAAGTCCCCCCGAACTAATCCAGAGTTGTATGAGGTTAACATGGGGTCGGTGAGGTCGTTGCAGTGAGTCAGTTGATTAGTGAAATTAGAACAAAATGGGAATTCGATGATGGACTACTTTTTGAGCAGTTTGTCAGCTGGGACGGGGCATGTACCAGTTTCGAAGATACTAAAAATATAATGCTGTATGCGCAAAAGCACGCCGTCGTACGTTTTGAGCGATATTTGGCCTTTGAAAACGGCGTTGAACTACGTATTCCGGTCAGTGAGATGCCTTATATTCTTGCTGATAGAACAGGGGTTTTGGTCGTTTTTAATGAGGTGCCATCAAAATTTGGAATGTCTGAATTTCCTTGGTTTTTTAACTGTCCAAATAATGCGGCGATTTATAACTCTGATTGTTCCTTACGCTTCCAATTAAAAAGCGCTCATGGTGTGGGAAGCTATATTGGTGCTGTGCACTATACGTCAACGCCCGCAAACCCAAATGCGTTAGGTGTTTTGGTTGGCACCGTAGGGCATGACCCAGAGTGGCTTTATTTGGTTGATCCGAATAGCTCTGAGTTGATTTCTACTGGAAAGTGGATTCGTTATTAGTTGGAGCGAATAAATGGGGACAGACCACGTTTAGATAACACTCCAAAAACGTGGCCTGTCCCCGTTTTCCTCGCTGGCTACAAACCCCAGGTGGAGGAAAAATAACACCGTCAGGCTCGTACGATTTTGTGACGATGCCGGGTGGTAAGGTAATGGGAAAGGGGGACAGACCACGTTTAATGTAGTTGACTGCAACAATACGTAAAAATTTGCCGTCATTTGTGCTGTGCGCCCGCTAAGCTTTCAGGTCGACCAATTGAAAGGATTCATCGATGCCGCGTACACCCCGTTTTCCGTGCCGGAACTCTCAGAGACATGGCGGGTGACCCAGTGCCGTAACCTGGTGGAGGCTATTGTGACCATCTCAAAGAGATGAATGACCTGCTCCGAGGATTGAGAAATCACACTGAAACTTTGAAGGGCGTTACTGACCCTGCGGCAGTTGCGACACGTCAACGAGCGTTGGATACTATTAGTCGAATCGAATCGGCCCTGAATGGTGCAGGAATATGACATTTCGAGAGTTCGAAAAAAAATATTCGGTTGCTTGGTCACCAGAAGACCCGATGTCCTCTTTGAGTGAGTGGTATCTATCTGTTCGTGATACGGATTTTGATAATCTTGAGGTCGGTGATGTATGTCGAGCTTTGAGGCAGGATTTGTTTATTGCTCATCTATTAACTATCGCTACGCGTTTTTTGTCAGAAGATGTTCTGACAGGGGATCGGTATGATGGTGAATTGATTTCCGCACTCGCAGATATCAAGGCAGATTATTGGGTTGTAAATGTTCAAGCGGCCAGATATACGATTGATGCTTTGGTGCGAGTATCTGATATCAGTGAGGATGTTGATTGTCTAAGCGACACATCCAGGTTGATAAAAACTATAAAGGCGATCATTTGAAGGATAAATGGGGACAGACCACGTTTAGAAAGAACTACGAAAACGTGGTCTGTCCCCGTTTTCCGTTGATAAACGCGGAAGAGACTTGGGGAACGCCACGCGTGATGGAGAATGCCTGATCAAGGGGGGGGGGGCTGCTGATTATATTAAAACGGTAAAAAAGTAGGTTTTTTTGAGCCCTGAAACATATGAGCTTTTGAATAGTATTCCAGATGGTGCAGATTATGCCGTGGCCGCGGGTGACTTGGATCCAGAGGATACTCCTCAGAAAAGAGTTGATGCCGTTCTGGACTTGCTCCGTACTACCAGTAACATCGAGGAACGTTTTCAGGCTGCGAAACTACTGACAAGTTGGGGCATCCATGATGGCTTGGATGCTCTGGAAGTTATTATGGGCAAGCCTGAAGATATTCAAGGGTTTTATATACATCGATTGCATGGATACGATGACACCTATCGCCAAATACTCATGGCAATAACCAGTTATTTTGCCAACGTGGTCGATCGTGGAGAAATAGCCGCTGCGAGAGCACTGGTGTATGCCCCTCTGGGAAAAATTATTTTATTAGCGAATGAGTTACCCTTTGAAATAACGGGTATTTTTGACTTTGCGAAAAGCGCGAGCGTCTCAGAATACGTACCGTTGTTAGAGGAGCACTTGGCCTCCATCATTGATCAACCAAACCTGCATGGCTGGAAAATTTATGATGCTATTCAGTTTTCGATAGGGGGTTGACTCCAAAGTCGTCATGCTTCTATGGCGTGATCAGAATAAGACTGTTGATGATTTTAAGCCGACAGCACAAGTTTGAATGGTGGGTGCGTTGAATAAATAGTGGACAGATCTGAGGTATCCCCACAAATCTACTCTAGGCTCTGCGCTTGATGATGCATCTCATCACGCAGAGCTTTTGCCAGACTTTCCCGGTAATGCTGTTCCCCGTAGAGGACGATTAAGTCATGGCTGCAATACAGCCGGCCTCGTTCTTTGACGCCCCAACCGTTGGCCATTTATCATGCGAAAGCATAACGGCTTCACTGTGTCGTGAATCATTCGAGTACGTGCCTTCCTGCGGCCGCGCACGTCAACCTTGCCTCACCAATCCCGTATCGGCCTACGCCGTCATTTCAGGTGCTCAACAACGTGTCTGTCCCGAAAATTTCCGTCGTCATCCCCACGTACAACGTTGAGTCCTACATCGCCGAAACCCTCGATTCACTGCTCAATCAACCCGTGCCGTTGCATGAAATCATCTTGATCAACGACGGCTCGACCGATGGCACGCTCGCGGTGATTGAGGCTGGTTTTGGCCATCGCCCGGAAGTCAAAGTGGTCACTCAGGTCAATCAGGGCGTTGGCGCTGCCCGGCGCAATGGTCTGGCGCTGGCGAGCGGGGAGTATGTGTTCTTTTGCGATCCGGACGATGTGGTCAGCCCGGAGTTGTTTTCGACGCTGGTGGAGCAGGTGCAGGCCAACGCCGCGCTTGAGTTGTTTTATTTTTCCAAGCGTTCCTACACCGAAGTGGACGGCGAGAAGCAACTGTTGCGACGTAACACCGCCGCCAGTCGCAATGGCTGGTTCGAGGCGGGGCGCGACTTGCTGCAGGATCTGATTTTGTCCGGCAAGTACCACGCGGCGACGTGGCAATACATTTTCAAGCGTTCGGTGTGCGAGCGTTTTGTGGTCCGGCTGGAAGGTCGGGCGCATGAAGATCATGTGTTCAGCATGAATATTTACCTGCACAGCCAGGCCACTTTTGCCACGGCAGCGGACTATTACTTTCAACGGGTCAGGAGCGGTTCGCTGACGCAGAGCCACAAGGACGTTGAGTACGTGATGGGCAGTTATGCCGCGTATCGCGACACGCTGGCAGCGTTGAAAAAGCACATTGCTGCGTTCAGTGCCGGGCGCGAAGTTGCGCTGAATTTCATGGAGCGCAATGTCGACGCACTGATCACCAAGTGCATCAAGTATGGTGTGCCGTTGCCACAGCAGATCACCTCAATGACGCGACAAGACAGCCGTGATTGCGGGGTGATGTTGCACACTCGCTGGACGCTGTGGTTTCCGCGCATCGTTCACGGGGGGCGCAAGCTGCGTTTCAATCTGAAGCAGTCGCGCCGGAGTCGAAAAGCCGCCGCTCAGGGGTAGCGTTCACTTGCCGACAAGCGAAAAAAGGGGCGAATCCATATCGATGAATTCGCCCCTTTTTATTGCGGCTCAATTACGTGGTTCTCAGCGAAACGCCGGCACCACATGCTTGATAAACAGCTCCAGCGATTTCTTCTTCTCGTCATGCGGCAAGCGGTTGTCACACCAGAAACTGAACTCATCCACGCCCAGTTCCTGGTAGTACTTGATCCGCGGAATGATCTCTTCCGGCGTACCAATCATTGCGGTCTTGTGCAGGCTCTCCAGTTCAAACTCAGGGCGCCCGGCAAACTTCTCTTCCGGGCTTGGCGCGAGGAAGCCGTTGACCGGGGTTTGCTTGTTGCCGAACCACGCATCGAAGGTGCGATAGAAACGTGAGATCGCTTTCGCGCCGATTTTCCAGCCATCCGGATTATTAGCGGTGTGCACGTGAGTGTGACGCAGCACCATCAATTGCGGACGCGGCACATCCGGGTTGTTATCCAGCGCAGTCTGGAACTTGTTCTTCAGGTCGAGGACTTCTTCGTCGCCCTTCATCAACGGCGTGACCATTACGTTGCAGCCATTGGCCACGGCGAAGTTGTGCGAATCCGGGTCGCGGGCGGCGATCCACATCGGCGGATTCGGCTTTTGAATAGGTTTCGGCACGCTGGTCGAGGTGGGGAATTTCCAGATGTCGCCGTCGTGGGCGTAGTCGCCTTGCCACAGTGCGCGGACCACCGGGACCATTTCGCGCAATGCCTGGCCGCCAGATGAGGCAGGTATGCCGCCGGCCATGCGATCGAATTCAACTTGATAAGCGCCACGGGCCAGGCCGACTTCCATGCGGCCATTGCTGATGACGTCGAGCAACGCGCATTCACCGGCGACCCGCAGCGGGTGCCAGAACGGCGCAATGATGGTGGATAAATGGGGACAGACCACGTTTAGAAAGAACTACGAAAACGTGGTCTGTCCCCGTTTTCTATGCCTGCTGGCTCCACCCCTGTTCCAGGGTTGGAAAATGGTTATTGGATCTCGGTGAAAAATGGGCAACCGATTAACCCGGCGACAGGCGGAACCGGCATGAGAGGACATACACATGTGCCTTTGGCATCTGATACCTTTCCGCCAAAAAGATGAGGTGGTAATAATGATTGAACAGAGAGATTTGGCTGAGTTTAAATCAGCAATTCTTACAGGCGTGATTGTCGGAATAGGATCGTTTGTTCTGATTTTTGATAATAGTGTGTCAGTGCTGATTCAGTGCCTTCGCCTGCGGTGATGAGGGGGCGTTGAAATATGGGCGCGGCGAACATCTTCATAGTGCTGTCGTCCTTTTTGAACTATTGAATCGTCGTGTGAAAGAGGCGGGTTTAGAAAAAGGAGAAAAGTTGGTAATAACGTTTGATGATCGTAAGTTGCTTTAGATAATTCCTGAGGAAAATGGTCTTGAATCTTATGTTCTCACAACTCGGCATGGAATCTGTCCCGTTTCAATCAGTTCGGAGGGCTTGAGGGTAAATGGGGGGCAGACCACGTTTAGATAGTATTCCGAAATGTGGTCTGTCCCCGGTTTGCCCAGATTAAAATCGGTAATAAACTGCTTGGGCAAGATGGTCAGCTTTATGAAAAGCCAAATAATCTCATCCATATTCCAGTGGATTTTAAATGATGACGCCCATTTCTTATTATCGCTTGCTTCCCGACTCGATGCCTGAAGATAATGTGGCAAAGGAATTTTAGAACTTTTAAAAGAGGCGCCTGACTCTGAGAAATTAAAGCATGATTTTTTAGAGGCTTTGCTAGAGCTAAGTGATCGTCAGTGGCATACCTACAGACAGTTGCGTCAGCCACTAAAAGCTCAGATTGAAAAAATCCTGATCAATTGGTGGGATGGGCTTGATTTCGGTTTTGCCGAGGGCTCGATTGTCGTTGCTGCACACCCTGGATTAGTTGAGCTTTTCGACTTTATATCGAGCCGAGAAGCCAGTGAGCTTTCGCCTGAGGTGGCTGCAGAGATTAGAGAGTCAATTGCTGAGCTGGGTGATAATATCGCTGATCCGTATAATGGTATGTGATTTGAATTGGTCACGTTTGAACTGGGATAAATGGGGGCAGACCACGTTTGGAAAATACTTCGAAAACGTGGTCTGTCCCCGTTTTCTCATTTGTGAGATCACGTCTGATTTTCCTGGATATGAATAGAAATCTGGCGATAAGAGCAGTTTTTTCGGAGGCGGGCTATGAATAAACAACAGCAGGACTTGATGATTGATCTGGTGTCGCATGGGATTTCAAAAGACTGTTTTCTTGAGTCTCTATTTAAGGGTAGGGATATCCCCGAAGATTACCTGCGTGCTGAACTGGAAACTGCTCTTGAAATTAAAGATGCTGACAGTGTGGAATGCTTACTGATATTCGGTGCGGTGTTCGGTTTCACTCAGGACTGCGCGGATGTGTTATGCCGTTTACTCGTCGAAGATTGGCATGTCAGTCACGAGAATATTGCAAGGGAATTGAAGGTTTTCAGATACCCTGGGGCGGTTGACTATTTATTCAAGACGGCGCTGACCTGCTATCCGTATATCGCTTCCGAGCATGCTCTGGGTGTGAAATGCATTTATGCTTTACACGAAATTGGTACCGATAAGGCTAGAGAAAAATTGCAATTGCTAGCCGAGGTTGATAACGCTGAAATGTCCGAGCGTGCACGCCGTTTATTGGCGCGAGTGTGATGTTTCTTTAAAAGTGACTGAGTTCCCAGGCCGTAAAATGCATTTTCCCCATTTAAAATAAAAAGCCCCGAATTGCTCGGGACTTTTTATTGGTGCAGGCAATCAGCAGTGACTCACCGAAACGCCGGCACCACATGCTTGATAAACAACTCCAGCGACTTCTTCTTCTCCTCATGCGGCAAGCTGTTGTCACACCAGAAGCTGAACTCATCCACCCCCAGTTCCTGGTAATACTTGATCCGCGGAATGATCTCTTCCGGCGTACCAATCATCGCCGTCTTGTGCAAACTCTCCAATTCAAACTCCGGACGCCCGGCAAACTTCTCTTCCGGGCTCGGCGCCAGAAAGCCATTGACCGGCGTTTGCTTGTTGCCGAACCACGCATCGAAGGTGCGATAGAACCGTGAGATCGCTTTCGCGCCGACTTTCCA
>NZ_QAIU01000095.1:0-10527 GCF_003061205.1 Pseudomonas sp. HMWF006 | reverse complement strand
CGACGACTTCTTCGTCACCTTTCATCAGCGGCGTGACCATCACGTTGCAGCCGTTGGCCACGGCGAAGTTGTGTGAATCCGGGTCGCGGGCGGCGATCCACATTGGCGGGTTGGGCTTCTGGATCGGTTTCGGCACGCTGGTGGAGGTGGGGAATTTCCAGATGTCACCATCGTGGGCGTAGTCGCCTTGCCACAGGGCGCGGACCACCGGGACCATCTCGCGCAGGGCCTGGCCACCGGCGGAGGCGGGCATGCCGCCGGCCATGCGATCGAATTCAACTTGGTAGGCGCCACGGGCCAGGCCGACTTCCATGCGGCCGTTGCTGATCACGTCGAGCAACGCGCATTCACCGGCAACGCGCAGCGGGTGCCAGAACGGCGCGATGATGGTGCCGGCACCGAGGTGGATGGTGGTGGTTTTGGCCGCGAGGTAAGCGAGCAATGGCATCGGGCTTGGCGAGATGGTGTATTCCATCGCGTGGTGTTCGCCGATCCACACGGTGCTGAAACCACCTGCCTCGGCCATCAGGGTCAGTTCGGTGAGGTCTTCGAACAGTTGGCGGTGGCTGACGCTTTCGTCCCAGCGTTCCATGTGGATGAACAGGGAAAATTTCATGACGCTTCCTCGGATTTTTTGTTGTTGAGGCTACATGTGGGAGCGAGCAAGCTCGCTCCCACAGTTGTTATGCGTTGTTCTTTTATCAGGCCAGGACGGGCAGGGCACCCATCTTGCCGTGGCAATACACCAGCGGCCCGGTGTGCTGCTCGGGCACTATCAGATTCTTCACCGCGCCGACCATGATCGCGTGGTCGCCGCCTTCGTATTCGCGCCACAGTTCACATTCGATGATAGCCGTCGCGTTGGCGAGGATCGGGTTACCCAGTTCGCTCAGTGTCCATTCGATGCCTTGCGCTTTGTCTTTGCCTTTGCGGGCGAAGGCGTAGGCTTCGCTTTGCTGGCCGCCGGACAGGACGTGGATGGCAAAGCGTTTGTTTTTGATCAGCACCGGATAGGAATCAGAGCTGTAGTTGGGGCAGAACAGCACCAGCGCCGGGTCCATCGACAGCGAGCTGAAGGCGCTGGCAGTCAGGCCGACGATCTGACCGTCATCGTCCAGGGTGGTGATAACGGTTACGCCGGACGGGAACGAGCCCATGACTTGTTTGTAGATGGCGGCATCGATCATTGGACGATCCTCGGGTGTTGTGACGCTGTTTTTATGTGTTTGTTGGTCTGATGGTATACCAGTATTTAATCTTTGCAAGGGCTTTTAAGCTGAACCGATAAACGTGCCGCGTTCGTCGGAAACTCAGCATTTACGGGGCTTTCGCCTGGTCGCAAAGCCGTGATATCAGGGAGGATGACGCATCAGATAGCGTCGCAAACTACGGATCAGTCTTGTGAATTGTTTGGAATACCATAATATGGTCTGCATCTGAGAGGTGGCCAGAGAGTCCCCCCGGTTTGGCTTCATACAACGATAAGAACAGACAAACTCGAGTTCATGCATATGTCCCAGATGTCCCGGCAAGATCCGTTGATCGAGAATCATACGGTCGACTACGTCCCACTCGCGGAACGCCACGGGAAGGCCCGCGACCTTTTCACCCTTTGGTTCAGCACCAACATTGCGCCACTGCCCATCGTCACCGGCGCCATGGTGGTTCAGGTGTTTCATCTCGACTTGTTCTGGGGGCTGCTGGCGATTGCGCTGGGGCACCTGATCGGCGGCGTGGTGATTGCGCTGGCGTCGGCACAAGGCCCGCGCATGGGCATTCCGCAAATGGTCCAGAGTCGCGGCCAGTTCGGTCGTTACGGCGCGCTGCTGATCGTGTTCTTCGCCGCGCTGATCTACATCGGTTTCTTCATTTCCAACATCGTCCTGGCCGGCAAATCCATCGTCGGCATCGCGCCGTCGGTGCCGGCGCCGTTGAGCATTCTCATCGGTGCACTGGCGGCTACGGCGATCGGCGTGATCGGCTACAACTTCATTCACACGCTGAACCGCATCGGCACTTGGGTGATGGGCAGTGCGCTGCTCGCCGGTTTCATCTACATCTTTGCCCACGACTTGCCGTCAGACTTCCTGACTCGCGGCAGTTTCAACCTGTCGGGCTGGCTGGCGACGGTGTCGCTGGGGATCATCTGGCAGATCAGTTTCTCGCCGTACGTGTCCGACTATTCGCGTTATCTGCCAGCGGATATCGGTATCGCCAAACCGTTCTGGGCAACGTACCTCGGGGCGACGCTGGGTACGATTCTGTCGTTCACCTTTGGCGCAGTAGCCGTGCTGGCGACGCCCGAAGGCACCGAGGCGATGACGGCGGTCAAGCAGTCCACCGGGTGGCTGGGGCCAATGCTGATGGTGCTGTTCCTGCTCAATATCATCAGCCACAACGCCCTTAATCTGTATGGCGCGGTGCTGTCGATCATCACCTCGATCCAGACCTTCGCCAGCCAGTGGACGCCGAGCATCAAGGTGCGTGTGGTGTTGTCGAGCGTGGTGCTGGCGGGCTGCTGTGTGGTCGCGCTCGGTGCCTCGGCGGATTTCATTTCCGAGTTCATCGGTTTGATTCTGGCGCTGCTGCTGGTGCTGGTGCCGTGGGCGTCGATCAACCTGATCGACTTCTACCTGATCAAGCGCGGCTGCTACGACATCGCCTCGATCTTCCGCGCCGATGGCGGGGTTTACGGGCACTTCAATCTGCACGCGATCATTGCGTACTTTATCGGCATCCTCGTGCAGTTACCGTTCGCCAACACCTCGTTGTACGTCGGGCCGTACGCCAATCTTGTCGAGGGCGCGGACTTGTCCTGGCTGGTTGGCCTGGTGGTCACCGTTCCGCTGTATTACTGCCTGGCAACACGCGGCCAGACTCAGCAGAGCAGGGCGGCGAGGTTGGGTTACACCGACTGACCTGATCTGCTTCACCGCAATGCCCGGTCATTTGCCGGGCATTGTTGTTTCCGCATCCCGGTGGTCATTCAAATTGGCCATAACGATCCCCTTTTGGCCCATCCCCCACTGTGCTCCGGCTACGCTGTCAGCAAGAATCAAAGCCACAACCAGACGCTGAACCTTAATTCCTTGGCTGCCTTTACAGCCGCTGCCGTGTACAGAACATAAAAACCATCGAACTCACGCTGCCTTTTGGGGAACAACCATGGTCACGATGAAACGTATTCTGGGCGCTACCGTGTGTGGGCTGACACTGCTGGCCAGTGCCGTGCAGGCTGAGCAGCGCGAACTGCGGGTGTACAACTGGGCGGATTACATCCTGCCGTCGGTGCCCAAGGATTTCGCCGCGAAAAGCGGTATCAAAGTGACCTGGGACACCTTCGACACCAACGAGTCGCTGGAAGCCAAACTGCTCACCGGCAACTCCGGTTATGACCTGGTGGTGCCGTCGAACCAGTTCCTTGAAACGCAGATCAAGGCTGGCGTGTTTCAGAAACTGGATAAATCGAAACTGCCGAACTGGAGCCACCAGGATCCGGAACTGTTGAAACTACTGGGCAAGAACGATCCGGGCAACCAGTACGGCGTGCCTTACATGGTCGGCACCGTGCTGATCGGCTTCAACCCGGCCAAGGTAAAAGCGGCACTGGGCGACAATGCGCCGGTGGACAGTTGGGATCTGGTGTTCAAACCGGAAAACATGGAAAAACTCAAATCCTGCGGCGTGGCGATGCTTGATTCGCCGACAGAAATCCTGCCGCTGGCCCTGCATTACCTGGGCCTCGACCCGAACAGCCAGAACCCGGCCGACTATGAAAAAGCCAAGGAGCTGATGCTCAAGGTTCGCCCCTACGTAACCTATTTCAACTCGGCCAAGTACATGACCGACATTGCCAACGGCGACATCTGCGTGGCCATCGGTTATTCCGGCAGCTTCTACCAGTTCGGCAACCGCGCCAAAGAAGCCGGCAACGGTGTGGTGGTCGACTGGCGCTTGCCGAAAGAAGGTGCGCCGATCTGGTTCGACACTTTCGCCATTCCGAAGAGCGCGAAGAACGTCGCCGAGGCCCATGAATTCCTCAATAACCTGCTCGATCCGAAAGTGATTGCACCGATCAGCGACTTCCTCGGTTACCCGAATGCGAACAAGGATTCGATGCCGCTGATCAACACGGAAATCACCGGCAATCCGAACCTGACACCCACCCCTGAAGCGCTGAAAAACCTCTACGTCGTGCAACCGTTGCCGCAGAAAATCGAGCGCGTGCGTACCCGTGTGTGGACCAGTATCAAGTCTGACAAATAGATATGGACTGAACGAAATCCCTGTGGGAGCGAGCTTGCTCGCGAAGGCGTCGGATCATCCAGCATCATCGTTGAATGACACACCGCTTTCGCGAGCAAGCTCGCTCCCACAGGTTTTTGTGGCGTGTCATTCCGTGCTGCGTTCGCTTTCTCTGGTGACCACCAGGCTCAACAGAACCGAACTCAGAATGACCCCGCCCACCACCGCCAGCGACCACTCCACCGGCATGTGCAGCCACGGCATCAAGACCATCTTGCCGCCGATGAACACCAGCACCATCGCCAGTCCGTACTTGAGCAGATGGAAGCGGTCGGCCATGTCTGCCAGCAGAAAGTACAGCGCCCGCAGACCCATGATCGCGAAGATGTTCGAAGTGAAGACAATGAACGGGTCAGTCGTCACGGCGAAGATTGCCGGGATGCTGTCAACCGCGAACATCAAGTCACTGGCCTCGATCAACACCAGCACCAGAAACATCGGGGTGGCCCAGCGCACGCCGTTCTGCAGGACGAAAAACCGTTCGCCATGAAAACCACTGGTGATGCGCATATGCCCGCGCACCCAGCGCAGCAACGGATTTTTTTCCAGATCGGGTTGATGGTCGGCAAACACCAGCATCTTGATCCCGGTGATGATCAGGAACACGCCGAACGCATACAGCAGCCACTCGAACTGCGACACCAGCCAGACACCGGCAAAAATCATTGCCGCCCGCATCACAATGGCGCCAAGCACGCCGTACAACAGCACCCGCCGCTGCAGCTCGGGTGGCACGGCGAAGTAGCTGAAGATCATCACGAAGACGAACATGTTGTCGATCGACAGCGATTGCTCGATCAGATAACCGGTGAGGAATTCGAGGGTTTTCTGTCGGGCGATGTCAGCGCCGAACGCGCCATGCAGGTACCACCAGAGCAGCGCCGCGAAACTCAGTGCCAGCAGGCACCAGGCGATGACCCAGGACAAGGCTTCGCGAACCGACACCCGATGCGCCTTGCGCCCACCGAAGACAAACAGGTCCAATGCCAGCATGGCAAGCACGAAGACGATGAAGGCGCCCCACATCCATGGTTCGCCGATATTGATGTTTGTGGCTGGCATGTCGCGCTCCCTGTCTATTCTTGGATTGGGGTCAGACGTGGCCATGCTAGCGACGCTTTTACGGCAAAGAAAAATCGTTTATTTCTGCGCAACAGTTCGTTAATAACGAAGTATCGGGGCTTCCGCGGCGGCAGTTACGTGCTGGTGCAAAAGTACCTGCACAACATGACGGCCTGGAATGCGCTGAGCGTCGAGGCGCAGGAACGGGTGATCGGACGCAAGAAGCTCTCGGACATCGAACTGGACGACTCGGTCAAACCGAGCAACTCCCACAGTGCGCTGACCACCCTCACCACGGCAGACGGCGAGGAAGTGAAAATCCTGCGCGACAACATGCCGTTCGGCCGGCCTGGGGCAGGGGAGTTCGGCACGTTTTTCATTGGTTACGCACGTTCGCCCGAGCCGATCGAGCAGATGCTGGAGAACATGTTTGTCGGCAAGCCACCGGGCAACTACGACAAGTTGCTGGATTTCAGCACGGCCGTGACTGGCAGTTTGTATTTCGTGCCGTCTGCTGACTTGCTGGAGGAACTGGCCGAGCGTTGATCAGCGAAAGAATTCCCCCGGTGTTTCGCCGAACTGTTGGCGAAATGCGGCGATAAACGCCGACGTCGAGTCGTAACCACAGGCCAGCGCGACGTCGGTGACGCGCTCGCCTTTTTCCAGTGGTGTCAGTGCGCCGAGCAACCGCAGGCGCTGGCGCCAGGCGCGAAAGGTCAGGCCGGTATCGCGCAGGAACAGCCGGGTGAGGGTCTTCTCGGTGACACCGAACTTCTCGCTCCAATGACTCAGCGTGGTCTGCTGTTCCGGGTGTTGCTCCAGGCTCTGGTAGATCTGCTTCAAGCGGGCGTCTTGCGGCAACGGCAGCATCAGGTCGATCTGCGGCGCCTCGGCCAGTTGATCGAGGATCACTTGGGCCAGACGTCCATGCGGGCCACTCTGCTCGTATTCCACCGGGACTTCGCTGAACGCACGAATCAATTCCCTGAGTAGATCGCTGACGCCCAGCACATGGCAGCGCTCAAGCGCCCATCCAGCGACGCTGCAATCGATGTAGAGGCTGCGCATTTCCGTGTGCGGCGAGCTGAACACCCGATGCGGCACACCCGCCGGAATCCATACGGCGCGCTCGGGCGGGGCGACGAAGCGGCCGGCGCTGGTCTGTATTTCCAGCACCCCCTGAATCGCGTACGACAACTGCACCCACGGGTGGCTGTGGCGCCGGGTCAGGGCACGATTGGGCAGCGATTCGGTGCGCCCGTAGAGTGGGCGCGGCAGGCTGGGCAGCCCGGGAATGCTGCGCCGGACGCTTTTTTCATGTCCTTTAGGCGGCATCTTGTGGCCCTTCGGCGTTAGTCGGTAATTCGCAGCCACGTTAGAGTCGTCGGCACGCCCTGGCAACCCCTGGATGAACCGACCATGACTCGCCCCCGTTTTTTGCCTGACAACTTCACCCTGACGCTGATCGGCGTAGTTCTGCTCGCCAGTTTCCTGCCCGCCAGCGGTCAGGTCGCGGTCGGCTTCGGCTGGCTGACCAACATCGCCATCGCCCTGCTGTTTTTTCTGCACGGCGCCAAACTCTCGCGCGAATCGATCATCGCCGGTGCCGGGCACTGGCGCCTGCATCTGCTGGTATTCGGCCTGACGTTTGTGTTGTTCCCGATTCTCGGTCTGGCGTTAAAACCGCTGTTGTCGCCGTTGATTGGCGACAAGCTGTACATGGGCATGCTCTACCTGTGCGCGTTGCCCGCCACAGTGCAGTCGGCGATCGCTTTCACCTCGTTGGCGCGGGGCAACATTCCGGCGGCGATTTGCAGTGCGGCGGCATCCAGCCTGTTCGGAATTTTCCTCACGCCGTTGCTGGTGACGCTGTTGCTTGACGTCCACGGCGACGGCGGTTCGACCCTCGATGCGATCCTGAAAATCAGCGTGCAACTGCTGTTGCCATTCATCGCCGGGCAGATCGCCCGGCGCTGGATCGGCGCGTGGGTCGGCCGCAACAAGAACTGGCTGAAATTCGTCGATCAGGGTTCGATTCTGCTGGTGGTCTACGGTGCATTCAGCGAAGCGGTCAACGAAGGCATCTGGCATCAGATTCCGCTGGTCGATCTGTTGGGACTGGTGGTGGTCTGCTGCATCCTGCTGGCGTTGGTGCTGCTGGCCTCGACCCTGCTGGGCAGAGTGTTCGGCTTCAGCCAGGAAGATCGCATCACCATACTGTTCTGCGGTTCGAAAAAGAGTCTGGCGACCGGCGTGCCAATGGCTCAGGTGCTGTTTGCCGGGAGCACCATCGGCGTGCTGATTCTGCCGCTGATGCTGTTCCATCAGATTCAGCTGATGGTCTGTGCGGTGCTGGCGCAGCGCTATGCGAAACGGCCGGAATCGGTGCCGGAGTTGATGGCGCAGGTGGACCCCTAGTTCGCCACGTCGCTTGTCTAAGGCATTGTGTCAAAGCGTTGCAGCAGGGGATTGCTATGAAATAGCGTCCCCTCGCGAGCAGGTTGCTCTGCTGAATATCTCCAAATAACTCAAAATTAATCAATGAGTTATCACTTGTTTGGGGTGATATGAGATATTTTGTTTCTGAAATATTATGAAAAAATAATTGGGGAAAGGGGTTGCCACGACTCGGGTGGCTGTTTAGGATCCAATCTTCGCAAATATAACAAGTCTGGGCAGGAAGCTCAGCCGCATGGGATTTATATGGATATTATCGCCCCCAACTTTCTATTCTCTTAGTGGTCATTCGCGAACATCGCGAAGATTGACTGCGCTCTGCCAATACCTCTTTACGATGGATAGCGCTTCGCACTTGCGAAGGGTTGCGCCTGCATTGGATACAAACTTACGTAAAGGATTCTACGTATGAAAACAATAAATCGAATCGTGATAGTCGGATTTGGAAGTATCGCTCAGGCCTTGCTGCCTCTGTTGGTTGAGCGATATCAGGGCGACATTGTTATCTTTGACAAAGAAGTGGATGTCTCAAGGCAAGCCATTGCGCAAGAGTATTCGGCGTCATTGATTAAGAAGTTGATTACGCCGCATAACTTTGTAAGCGTGATAAGTCCTTATCTCGGCGAACAGGTGTTTTTGCTGAATCTGGCTGTTTCGGTTTCCAGTGAAGCATTGATCGACCTTGCTCAGCGCCACGACTCGCTCTATCTGGATACTTGCATTGAGCCCTGGGAATATAGCGCTGATGTCGATTCGAACCTGGCGAGCAACTTTTCCCTGCGCGAAGGACTCAAGCGCTTTGCCAAACAGCGAGCGGTTGACCGCGCAACGGCCGTCGTCGCCCATGGTGCCAATCCCGGCTTTATCTCGGTGCTGTTGAAAAAGGCATTGACGCAAATGGCTGCGGTCAATGGCGTCGCCTTTGAAATCTCGCACCCTCAAGACTGGGCCAGACTGGCCGAACGCCTGGGTGTCAGGGTGATCCAGATTTCCGAACGCGATACGCAAGTCGCCGGCAAGGAGCGCTCCGAACAGCACTTCATGTGCACCTGGTCGGTGGACGGCCTGATCACCGAATGCCTGCAACCGGCGGAAATGGGCTGGGGCAGCCATGAGACCCGGCTCCCTCAGGGCGCGATTCGCAATGACTATGCGATTGCCATGCGAGAACAAGGGCGCGAAGTCAAAGTCAAAAGCTGGTCACCCAATTACCTCGACTTCGCCGGTTACTTGTTGACTCACAACGAGTCGCTGTCGATCGCCGAATACTTGACCCTCGGCGACAGCCGCAACCCCAGCTATCGCCCCACGGTTTATTACGCCTATCACCCTTGTGATCAGGCCGTGGCTTCCATGGCCCTGCTGAACGAGGGCAATGAAGACCGGGTATTGACCAAGGAAGTCTTGAAGGACGGTATTGTTTCCGGCATCGACGAACTGGGTGTGTTTCTCATCAGTGACCAGTATCCGTCTGTGTGGATGGGCTCGAACCTGTCTATTGGCAAGGCACGGAAAATGGCCAAGTACAACAGCGCCACCAGTTTGCAGGTGGTGTCCAGCATTGTCGCCGGTATGGCTTGGGCACAGGCCAATCCTCATGCCGGGATTCTGGAGAGTGAAAGCCTGGACTGGGAATTCGTCTACGGCATCGTTGAGAAATACTGGCAGCCGATGGTTTTTCAGCAGATCGACTGGCGACCCGTTGCTGGCGATAACACGCTGTCGTTTGGCAGCTTTCTGATCTGACTGTTTTCTGGTTCTCGTTCAATCTATCAAGGAAGAATGTATGTCGATGGCAATCGGCGCGATCACGCGCACCACACCCGATGCTTCTGCGGTCTTGTCCGGATTCAGTTTTCCTGCCGTGGATCTGACGGCGTCGGATCGTCAGGAATGGAAGGAGATATTTTTCGATTCGGTGATCACCGAATATGACGCGCGGCGGTTGTACTGGTACCTCGAGGGCAATTACCCGGAAGTCTTCAACTGCATGGAAGACGTGCTCAACCCCTGGCTGAAAGATGAAATTGATCACGCCTATGGTTTCGCGCTGATTTACGCGTCGTATTCCGCTATTCCTTTTGATGAAGTGTCACTCAGTGTTTAATTGAGGAAACCGGATTTCAGCATTGTCGATGCCATCGCCGCCGATCCGTTAAAGCTTCTGGTGACTCTGGCCTATGACGAAATCATCACCACCCACGTTTACCACCGCAGCATAGAAAGTTACGACCGCTTCAATTCGCAACAACTATCGGCGTGGATACGCAAAACCAAGAAGGATGAAGTGACGCACTTCTTTGCCTTCGTGAAAAAAGCCAGAGAGTTGTTCCCGCATAGACTGCACGAGGTGCCGGGGATACTGGAGGACATTTTCCGTGTGGACTTCGAGAAGCCCAGTTACACAGGAACATTTGTTCTGGATCACAACGCACCGGACTTTCCGATTTCCAAGCAGGAAATCAAGGACATGATTATTCCGGCAATCATAAAAAAATTCAGTGAATGAATACCGTGAGACAGGGAGGAAATGGCATGGAAGCGGCTTTCTTAAAAAAGCGTAATTGGAGTTCCAGGGCGATTTTTGAGGATATCGCGGCCAGTGGATGGACCAATCCAGGCATTGATCCTTCCTTTAGAGCGTTCTTTATGGCCGACCTCGTGTCTGAGTACGATTCGGTCAATCTTTATAATTTTCTGTAC
>NZ_QAIU01000094.1:0-7293 GCF_003061205.1 Pseudomonas sp. HMWF006 | reverse complement strand
GCACTTGCCCCCTCGATTGCTTCTTGAACTCTGCTAATTATCGAATCGCCAGCCTTGAGCTCCCACCTGTCGATCCACACGTTTGTTCGTTTCCTGAGCAGGTGCCCTGCTATTAAATCTACTTTTTCTTTATCTACGTGTGAGTAGCTTACAAAAATAGGCATATCTGCTCCATCCCTTGATCCGGCATCATGCGGGTTTCTCGTAATACCTGACTCCAACAAATTTTGCTAGCGGCACCTGTCTTGTGCGCAATCTGATTAGCCCCTGGTTTCGTACGCACATTGAATGACGGCTTTTAGCTGTGGATTCAACTGGTCGTAAGGAACCGCCAGTCCAGCGTTAGCGGACAACCCTCACAGGTCGCAGGGGCCTTGATTCCTGACAACACTCAGAATTCTTGGCTTGATAACGTGGGGGAAAGGCTTTAACGGTTTGGCTTCGAGAGGAGTTTGATCATGGCATTGGTCGACAAGCGAGATGGCCGCAATTTTAGCTATGGTCGACAACTGAGCTATGCCGGGCCGCAAGCGCTGAAAGATCTATTTGGCGGAGGACATTACGGCACGGTCAAGACGCACAGTGACCGCTGGCAGGCGTTTGTACGCTGGTGTCGGTAGGAGGATGGGCCAGGCGTCAACGATGCGCGACGGATTGATCGGCAGACCTTGTTGGACTAAGCCGAGCATCTGCGCCAGCAAGTTGAACAAGGTGCTATGGCATCCACTGCGCAAAACCGGTTATCCCGTGTGAGTCGGACCATAGCCGCGCTTCACGGTGATCAGTATGTGAAAGTACCGAGCCCGAGCAAGACGCTGGGAATGCGGCGCAACAGTGTCCGCTGCTCGGTGCCGTAAGGTCAAAATCACGAACACGTGAAGCGGGTGAGCCTATCAATTCGTTGTACATAATGATGTCAAAATAGTAGCATTTCGCAGAGCGGCTCCACCCAATCAAGGAAGAATCTGGATGAAACGGCGTTTGACGGCACTTGTAATTGGAATTTCAAACTACCCTAACGGTGGAGCGTTAGCTAACGCTACGCATGACGCCATCGATATGGCCTCAGCGCTTGAAACTCTGGATTTTTCAGTAATATTAAAGATTGATTGCACAGCTGAAGATATAGATAGATCTATACAAAATTTTAAGGACAATCTTAATAGTAATGATGTAGGGCTATTTTATTTTGCAGGTCACGGAATTCAGATAAAAGGCGAAAACTATCTAATTACTACCGATACAAATTTCTCGGATGAAATTTCAGTAAAACACACATCGTTTGCTTTGAATCGGCTTATCGAAGTTATGGATGACTGTTCGAATCCAACAAATTTGATAATTTTGGATGCATGTCGCAACAACCCTTTTTTGCGAGCTTGGAATCGTGGGCCTGAATTGTCTGGGCTGGCCTCGGTATATACTCCGAAAGGAACGCTTATCGCATTTGCCACGTCGCCAGGCGAAGTGGCCGCTGACGGTCCAAATCGTAACGGGAGTTACACCGAGGCGCTCCTTAAGCACATCAACACCCTAGATATTTCCGTTGAAGATCTTTTCAAACGAGTTCGAAATACGCTAAGCGTTACCACGACCAACAAACAGACATCATGGGAGCACACTTCCCTTTCTGGTGATTTTTTCTTTAACATTAGCGCTGGGCGACGACTTACAATTTATAGCGCAGCAGCTATCGCGGACTCAACGTTCACTCCTCAGGCTGGTACAATAATTGCTGAATGTATTCGCGACTTAAAATCCAGGAATTGGTATACTCAAAATCCTGCCATTGCTAAGCTCACGAAAGAAAGGCTTGAATCATCGGATATAAACACGCTGTTCGTTTTGGGCAGAAATATCTATCAAGCCGCATGTGGCTCGGCGAACGACGCAACCAATTACATAGTTGATTTTAATAAAAAAACTTCTGAGCTTTCCCAGGAAAACAGAAAAGCTATATTGGACGGCATGCTATTTGAAGTGTTTTTCAATGCAAAAGGTGAGATCAGAGAAACATTTAAGACATCAAAGTTCGATCAGCTTTTTGAGTTGCGAAAAATTGAGTCCCTTGCCTCTAGCTTTGAGCTTATATCAGACGTGCTAATTACGTACCAAAATCGATTTTATGTCATACCTGGCAAGCCCAGACAGATCAGCATCGACATTAAATCGAAGCAGCTCGACTCAGGTGAACAACTGATCACTGGGATTTTTTTCGAAGGGATCAATATCATTAATCTCACTTTCAACAAAAGCTACGAAGATATTACCGCTCACCCAATCAGATACGACAGCCTAGTAAAAATGATTACCACGCAGATGATGATCCCAAAGTCACAGCTAACCATTACTAGCGACTTTGATGAAGCATCCAATATCTTAATACCATTTGGCACTAATCTCGCAAAATAAACTTTCTTCTAAGAGAAGCTGCTTCTAGGTTTGTAAAGCGACCTTTAATAAGCTGTCGATAGCTTAGGTTACTTTAGATTCCATCTGTACGCACAGGGAGGGTGAGCTATGCGTAAAGGCTTGTTTGTCGGAATAAATAACTACAGCCATGTTTCCAAACTCAGCGGCTGTAACAACGATGCTATGGCGATGGCTTCTGTACTGGAGCGTCATTCCAGTGGGCGACCAAATTTCAGCAATAAAATTTTGACCTCGGCTGAAGAAGACGTGAGTCTGACGTTACTCAAAGACAATATTCGTAGTCTATTTTCTGGAAAATGCGATGTCGCGTTATTGTATTTCGCCGGGCATGGTCAGTTTGATACGGATATTGATGAGGGGATGCTTATACCGCAGGACTACAAAATAGGAGGTGACGGTCTACGAGTCAGCGACATTTTGAAGTGGGCACATGATGCCACGCAGATTGAAAACAAAATAATCATATTGGACTGTTGCGAGGCCGGTGGTGCAGGAGATAGTCGCGCTCTAAGGGGCGGAGCTAGCATGTTGAGCGAAGGAGTCACTATCCTCACAGCCTGCAAAAAAACAGAGCCTGCGCTGGAGAAAAACAGCCATGGCGTATTCACCGGCCTACTTCTGCAGGCTTTACACGGTGGAGCTGCTAACGTTCTCGGCAAGGTCACGCCTGGCGGCGTCTACTCGTTTGTCGACAATGCACTTGGAGCATGGGAACAGCGGCCCGTCTTCAAAACCAACGTATCGCAATTTATTGCGTTGCGAGAAGTCGCACCTCTAATTTCCGAGGAAATACTGCGCAAACTACCCGACTGGTTTCCCGATGCAAGCTTTGAGTTTCCCTTAGACCCTAGTTACGAACCTACTGAAACCGCAGTGTTCAACTCCGACAAAGGCGACGTCTTCGCTCAGTTGCAAAAGTGTAATCGCCACAGCTTGATAGAGCCACTGAACGCTGAGCACATGTATTACGCCGCAATCAACTCCACCGGCTGTCGTCTCACTGCCCTAGGAGCCTATTACCGAGAACTTGCAATCAAAGGACATTTCTGATGCCTGTATTTATCAGTTACCGCCACACCGACCGTGACCAAGCCATAGAAATAAACAGTCGACTGAAAAAAGCAAACATCAATACCTACTTAGACGTATTGGATGCTGAATCTCAATCCACCGAAGACATCACAGCTGTTATTACCCGTAACATCACCCAATGCACACATTTGCTCGCCGTCGTTTCGGAGAGAACCGCACTGTCGTGGTGGGTGCCATTTGAAATTGGTGAGGCTACAATCAGCAATCGACGAATCTGCTCCTTCAAAACTGGAGGAACAGAGCTTCCCGAGTACCTTGAAAAGTGGCCAAAAATGACCAAGGGCACAGATATCGACTTATTCATCGAATCCTATAAAAGCGAACTCATCTCCGAACGCTCGATAAGCCTTGAATCGATCATGGGCAGCGAATCACTCCATAAAACAAACAAGAGCAACGCTGACAAATTTCACTCGGAACTCAAGACGAAGATTCGTCGAGGGTATTAAAAAAAGCGAATATTTTAGTAGCAACAAGGCCAAGATAACCCCGGCCTTGTTGCTTTTGTTATTTGGTTGGCCCACCCTGCGAGGTTAATTGTACCGCTGAAATAATGAGCAAGATCAGGTTGCGAACGTCGAACCGCTGCTGCCTGCGTGAAACGAATCAGACCTCCCAAAAAAGTCTTTCGCTAATGACCGGCAACAAGTTTTACCACCGACTCTGCGTAAAACTCATCAGTAATAAATAGTTAGCCCGTTACCACAGTAATTTGTCCACGATTCGTGGTATTCCGGTCGTCCCACGCGTAGAGTCTAGTGCCAAAAAATTCCACAGACTTGGATTATGGTTATTACTTCGCCAAATCTCATAAATATGCTGATTTATACCTATAGCCGCAACGAATCTTGCAGAGTCCCAATTTGTGCGTCCGGCTCCCCGCGGACTCGGATTTGGTATGCCAAGAGGCAAAGTGCCATTCCATTGATCCCACGTGCGCAAACCGAGTGGAGGTAAATATGTAGCTCGGGATATGTGAAAGTACGAGAGCCCGGAGTGTCTCCCATCAATCATCGGGGCCAAATCTGGAAACAAGCAATGCAATGTCTTGCTTGCAGCAACAAAACCGCCGCTCAAAGTCACTGAGCCCGGTGCGGCCAAGACGT
Organism: Pseudomonas sp. HMWF006; assembly: GCF_003061205.1. Classification (NCBI taxonomy): domain Bacteria; kingdom Pseudomonadati; phylum Pseudomonadota; class Gammaproteobacteria; order Pseudomonadales; family Pseudomonadaceae; genus Pseudomonas; species Pseudomonas sp. HMWF006. The sequence continues at coordinate 2,662 of NZ_QAIU01000094.1, read as the reverse complement.
TAAAGAGGTCTTGCAACTCCACTGATAAATTAGAATGCGTCGAGGAGTTGATAATGGTACAAGGCGATGTTGGCAATGGAAGTGAGATATTTTGTATCCAGTTTAGGATCCCAGCAGGAAGTCCATTTAGAACCCCATGTAGCACCGGAAGAGCGACGAGAATGGAGCGTTGTGCGCTCATACCAAAGGCGATCAATAGATTATGAATTTCCGCAGCGGCGTTCCCATTTTTAATCCAGTTTGCGAGGCTTCCATGGGTAGCAATCCCTTGTGTTCTGCCAACTATAAAGCTTTCATATGTAATATTGTAATTAGCAGTACGTGAGTTTGGTGTGTTGTACGCCGCGATCATCGCCGGAAGCATCGCCGGCAGCGCCGCCAATTGCGTATTTACTGGTATAGGCATCTATCTCACCAAATAAAACATTTTTTAAATTTAATGACTAACTATAAATAGATTACCAGAGGCATAACGTCTGACGGCTTGTGGCTAATTTTTTGAAGTCAGCACAAGCAGTATTTTTGTTGACTGCCTCAGCGAAACAGCGCTATGCAGTAAAATCAGCTACGTTTGTAATACGAATCTGAGTTTTCAATCGCATTCCGTTACCGCGAATGGTCACCGATCGCTTGGTACGGTGGGCATCTACAGCACGTTGATACTGTTCATTAGTCAATATCGCAGACATAAAAGTTCGTTCTCCCTGAAAGTCTGCGACTACTCGGATATAGTTCCTATTACCTTCAGGATCACGCGAGCGGAGCTCGACTATGGAGCCAGTCACCGTTATATTATCTTCCCCGCGGAAGTGCTTCTTAATAAAGGCGACATAGTCCCTTAACCGTGTAATCTTATCTTCGGTAATCCAACCGGTAGAAGAGATCCGTATAGAGGCTCCTGTTTCTAAAGAAAACTCAATAGTATCCATACCAGGCCCTAAAATCATCTTCGACAAGGCTTCCAACAGTTCCACATCAAACAGTGAAATGGCGTCCGCCATTGACTCTTCCGTGTATAAAGACTGTGTATCGTTGAGTACTCTAGCATTCAGGAATTCAATAGCCGAAAATAATGACAAACAAACTTTATTCGAATCAATCGCCTCATGCCCGAATAAATCGGCTTGCCGGAGCGTTGTTCTTGGCACCTCGATGCTAGCAATGAAACTACCGACTTTAGTTTGAAGTAAAAGGCATTCTTTTGCGAAAGTACTGGCTGTTACTCGATTAGAGTTATTATCCCCACCCAGCTTAAATTTGGCGCTTTCATATAACCCTGCTCCCATATGAGTCAAAAACTCCCCAAACGCCAAAAGCGGCATCGCACCCCAGCGAGTAGACGAATCCACGAATCGTGATGAGATACGAGCAGGACTTGAATCTGCATTTGAAGCGGCGCTCTCAACCATTTCGCCGAAGCGACTGTAACCATACAAATCCAATAGAGAGTCAGCAGCTGCATGCAAAAGAGTATCTACACCAGGCTTGGATGAGTCATCGGGTAGCGCGATGGAGTACTTCCCCTCGATCCCAAGGGCAGCCGGCGGATAAAAAAAACGAAGTCCCTTGGCTTGACGCCCTTCTACCCATCCTGAGGCGGTGAGAAAAGTCTGGAGCTTTTCGGCGAGGATAGACAGGTCTTCAGATCTATGACTCATACCTCTATCCCCAACTGCTCGTAGCAAGATCGGACGAAACCGAGCCCAAGACGATTGGCCTTCGGAATCGAAATCCTAATTTGGTGCGCGTTCTCGGTCTCAGTAACCCCCTCATCTGGTAGGTACCAGTATGCACTTCCAGCAACAGACAATTGGGACTCGTCTATGGCTATACAGTCCGGTGGGGCTGAATCGAGCACTACAAGGATTAGGTGCATGGGCAAAAACTGAGGTCGTCGGGCGACGAGATCATTGTAGGTCTTGGATTCGAGATCAAACCTGATCTGATCGCCATCGTCCGTGACTCCAGCAGATGTGGTTGCCTTGAGCTGAAAATCTAGCTTGTAGGGGGAGTCAAGGTAACGCATCCCTCCTTGGGGAGTGCGTCGCACTGTAACAGGGCAGACAACCATGTCCACTCCATGGTCAAGCGGGGGCTCCGTAACCTTAAATCCGTGCCCGTTAGCGAGGATTCGAAGAAATTCCTTCGAGATCGCTTCCTTGATCTGAGCCTCCGTCATATCCCCGCCGTGCCAAATTTTTTTGACAGCATAACGTATGAAAATGCTGAGCGTTAGTCATGAGCGGCATAATGCCATCATTACTCCAAGTGACGTTCGGCACTCAAACAAGCGTAGCGACACTTCCTTCATTAGCGAGGAAGGCGGTCACCCAGAGATTTGGTCCTCTCGGGGCAGAAGAACACACCCCCCTCATGGGAAGCCGGTGGAGCCTCGGACGCCATAGCAGTTGGAAAACTTGACTTACATAGTCGACGTTGAACGAATTGCGTACAAATTGCACAAGTGTCCCGATAGCTGCTGAATCCGGATTCGATTCCACGTAAAGCCACAACTAGCTGATTTATTTATAGTTACTGGTTGGGGTACGCCGAGTTTTCCACCGAAATCCATGCGCCCGGAAAACCTAGCCTCCCTGAAACATACCGTTCGTCTGGTGCCGGCACCATACAAAACAAAGCCCCTGCAGAAATGCAGGGGCTT
>NZ_QAIU01000663.1:11347-11740 GCF_003061205.1 Pseudomonas sp. HMWF006 | reverse complement strand
GCATCCCCCAATCAGTCCCCTCTCCCTCCGGGAGAGGGTTAGGGTGAGGGGCTTTTAATCCGGCCAGTTCCACGCCGGTTCATCCAGCACTCGCTGCCCGACAATCCCGGTCTGTCCCAGGGTTTTCTCCAGCACAATGCAATTGCACTCCGGGTCTTCCTGCAGCGCCGAAATCAACCGTCGCGCATGGGACACGACCCACACCTGACACTGCTGCGATGCACGGATGATCAATCGTGCCAGCGCCGGCAACAGGTCCGGATGCAGGCTGGTTTCCGGTTCGTTCAGCACCATCAACGACGGTGGTCGTGGCGTCAGCAACGCGGCGATCAGCAGCAGATAACGCAATGTTCCGTCCGACAGCTCTGCCGCCGACAGTGGCCGCAGCAAGCC
>NZ_QAIU01000663.1:0-11337 GCF_003061205.1 Pseudomonas sp. HMWF006 | reverse complement strand
AAACTCGATGGCAAAACGTCCACCGCCGACGGGGGTAACATTCAGGCGGGCGCCGGGGAACGCATCGCTGATTGCTGCGTGCAATGCTTCCGGATCGCCGATTTCGATGATGGTCTGCAAGGCTGCCGCCAGGTCACGGCCATCGTGATGCAGCACTGGCGTGCGGGTGCCCAGTTGCGGTTGGCGCACCGGGGCGTCGGCATCGCTGCGAAAGTGATCGTAGAAGCGCCAGCGGCGGATGAACTCGCGCATCTGGAACACTTCTGGCGAGCTACGCAGGCTGCCGACCTGATCGAACAGGCTGTCGAAGTTCGGCGTGTGCTGCGCCAGCACGTCCCAGCCTCGACCCTCGCGAGCGCGGATCATCGGACCATTGCGGTCCACCAGCAGACTGGCGGGGCGATACAGTGGCCCGGCCCAGATGCATTCGCGCTTGATCTCTGGGTCGAGGGAAAAGAACGAGCGGGTCGGGGCGGGCAGACCCAAGGCGATCGAATAACTGAACTCCTCCCCGGCAAATCCCATGCGCAGGCGCATCGGCGACTGGCGCACGCTGCCCTCGATCGCCACATCGCCGTTGTGCATGCGCCGGGTGAGGGTTTCCGGTCCGGCCCAGAACGTCGACTCCAGCCCGCCTTCACGCGCCAGCGCATTGACTACGCCGCCCTGAGCGGTCTCCGCCAGCAGGCGCAGCGCGCGGTACAGGTTGGACTTGCCACTGCCGTTGGGGCCGGTGATCAGGTTCAGCCGGCCCAGCGGAATCACCAATTTATTGATCGAGCGGTAATTGGCCACCGCCAGGGTTTTGAGCATGGGCGTTTCCTTTGCCGGAACCGTTAGTGTGCCGTGCCTGCAGCCCTGTGGCGAGGTAGCTTGAGCCCGCCGGGCTGCGAAGCTGCCCCATCTCCCGATTCGAGCGGGTTTGCGACTGTTGTGCAGTCGAGCGGGAGCAAGCCATCTCGCCGCAAAAATCATTTTGAAAATGCGTTGTTCCCGCGAGCGAACGTTGAACCCTGTTCTAAGCTCACAGTCGTATCGTCACTTGCACGTTCGTACACAGGAAGGAGTCTGCATGGCGAGTCCCGGATTGAAAACAGTTGTCGTGCTGAGCCTGCTTACGTTGCTGACCGCTTGCGGCAAAAAAGAAGCCCCGGCGCAGTACCTGCCGCGGGTATTTGTACAAGAAGTGAAACCCGCTGACTACGCGCCAGCCGTGACCCTCACCGGCGACGTTCAGGCCCGGGTGCAGACCGAGCTGTCGTTCCGGGTCGGCGGCAAGATCATCCAGCGCATGGTGGATGTGGGCGACCGGGTCAGCGCCAAACAGGTGTTGGCCAAACTCGATCCCAAGGACCTGCAGACCAACGTCGATTCCGCACAAGCCCAGGTCATCGCCGAGCAGGCGCGGGTCAAGCAGAGCGCGGCGGCGTTCGTGCGCCAGCAAAAACTTCTGCCCAAGGGTTACACCAGCCAGAGCGAATACGATTCCGCCCAGGCGGCGTTGCGCAGCAGCCAGAGCGCATTGAGCGCGGCCCAGGCGCAATTGGCCAACGCCAAAGATCAGTTGAGTTATACCGCGCTGATCGCCGATGCACCGGGAGTGATCACCGAACGTCAGGCTGAAGTCGGGCAAGTGGTGCAGGCCACCGCGCCGATTTTCTCGCTGGCCCGCGATGGCGCCCGCGATGCGGTATTCAATGTCTACGAATCGCTGCTGGCCGAGCGCCCGGCGGACCGTTCGATTGTTGTCAGCCTGCTCGACAACCCCGCGATCAAGACCACCGGCACGGTGCGTGAAATCACCCCGGCGGTGTCGGCGCAGTCCGGCACGGTGCAAGTCAAAGTCACCCTCGACAGCCTGCCACAGGGCATGCAACTGGGCTCGGTGGTCAGCGCCACCGCCAAGGGCAGCGGCAAGTCGGCGGTGGAATTGCCGTGGTCGGCGCTGACCAAAAACATCAGCGATCCGGCGGTGTGGATGGTCGACGAAAAAGGTGAGGCGCAGTTGCACAGCGTGACGGTTGGCCGCTACCTGATCGGCAAGGTTGTCATCAGCGATGGCCTCAAGGGTGGGGAAAAAGTCATTGTCGCCGGTGGCCAGTTGTTGCATCCGGGGATGAAGGTCGAGATTGCCGAAAACACCTACAAAAGTCTGCAGCCGGGAGCACAGCCATGAAGCGACTGGGGCTGTTATCCATCGGCGTATTGCTGGCCGCCTGTTCGAAACACGAGCCGCCACCGGAGCCGGTGCGGCCGGTGCTGTCGATCAAGGTGCAGGCGCTGAACGAGGAAACCCTCGGCCGTTTCGCCGGCAGCATTCAGGCGCGTTACGAGAGCAACACTGGCTTTCGCGTGGGCGGACGTATCGCCAGCCGTAACGTCGATGTCGGTGCCGAGGTGCAAAAGGGCACGCTGCTCGCCACTCTCGACCCGTCCGATCAGCAGAACCAGTTGCGTTCGGCCCAGGGCGACCTGGCCAAGGTCCAGGCACAACTGATCAACGCCCAGGCCAACGCCCGCCGGCAGCAGGCGCTGTTTGATCGCGGCGTGGGCGCGCAGGCGCAGCTGGACATTGCCACCACCGACCTGAAAACCACCCAGGCCTCACTGGATCAGGCGCGCGCGGCGGTCAATCAAAGCAAGGATCAGCTCGGCTACACCGAACTGCGTTCAGACCACAAAGCGGTGGTCACCGCGTGGAACGCCGAGGCCGGGCAGGTGGTGACGGCGGGGCAGCAAGTGGTGACCCTGGCGCAACCGGATATCAAGGAAGCGGTGATCGACCTGCCGGACACCCTGGTCGATGAGATCCCTTCCGATGTGGTGTTTCTGGTGGCCGGGCAACTCGACCCGAGCATCAACACCACGGCGACCCTGCGCGAGATCGAGCCGCAGGCACAAAGCGCCACCCGCACCCGTCGCGCACGGCTGACCCTGGCCGACACCCCGGACGGTTTCCGTCTCGGCACGGCGATCAGCGTGACCCTCAGTTCGGCGATCAAACCACGTATCGAATTGCCCGCCACCGCGTTGCAGGAAGTCGATGGCAAATCCCGTATCTGGGTCATCGACACCCAAAGCAAAACCGTCAGCCCGCGCGACGTCAGCGTGATCAGCCGCACCGACGGCAGCGTGGTGCTCGCGGGCGGCGTGAAGAACGGTGAGCGCGTGGTCAGCGCCGGCGTCAACAGTCTCAAACCCGGACAATCCGTGAAACTTGACGAGGACAGTCAATGAAAGGCTCTTTCAACCTCTCCGAATGGGCCCTCAAGCATCAGTCTTTCGTCTGGTATCTGATGTTCGTCGCGTTGTTGATGGGGGTGTTCTCGTACTTCAATCTGGGGCGCGAGGAAGACCCGTCGTTCACCATCAAGACCATGGTGATCCAGACCAAATGGCCGGGTGCGACCCAGGAGGAAACCCTCAAGCAGGTCACCGACCGCATCGAGAAAAAACTCGAAGAACTCGACTCCCTCGACTACGTGAAAAGCTACACGCGCCCCGGCGAATCGACGGTGTACGTGTACTTGCGCGACACCACCAGCGCCAAGGACATCCCGGAAATCTGGTACCAGGTGCGCAAGAAAATAGATGACATTCGCGGGCAGTTTCCCAAGGGCATTCAAGGGCCGGGGTTCAACGACGAATTCGGTGATGTGTACGGTTCGGTGTATGCCTTCACCGCCGACGGCCTGACCATGCGCCAGTTACGCGACTACGTGGAACAGGCGCGAGCCGAGATCCGCAATGTGCCGGGGCTGGGCAAGATCGAAATGATCGGCCAGCAGGACGAAGTGATTTACCTGAATTTCTCCACCCGCAAACTCGCAGCGTTAGGCATCGATCAGCGTCAGGTGGTGCAGAGCCTGCAATCGCAGAACGCCGTGACCCCGGCCGGTGTCATCGAGGCCGGGCCGGAGCGCATATCCGTGCGCACCTCGGGGCAGTTCGCTTCGGAGAAAGATCTGGCCGAGGTCAATCTCAAGCTCAACGACCGTTTCTATCGCCTGGCCGACATCGCCGACATCAGCCGGGGTTACGTCGATCCGGCCACGCCTGAATTTCGCTTTGACGGCAAACCGGCGATCGGTCTGGCGATTGCCATGCAGAAGGGCGGCAACGTTCAGGCGTTCGGCAAGGCCCTGCACCAGCGCATCGACGAGCTGACGGCCGATCTGCCGGTCGGCGTCGGCGTGCACACCGTGTCCGATCAGGCGGTGGTGGTGGAAGAGGCCGTCGGTGGCTTCACCAGCGCGCTGTTCGAGGCGGTGATCATCGTACTGGTGGTGAGCTTCATCAGCCTCGGCGTGCGCGCCGGGCTGGTGGTGGCGTGCTCGATCCCGCTGGTGCTGGCGATGGTGTTTGTGTTCATGGAATACAGCGGCATCACCATGCAACGGATTTCCCTCGGCGCGTTGATCATTGCCCTCGGCCTGTTGGTGGACGATGCGATGATCACGGTGGAAATGATGGTCACGCGCCTGGAAATGGGCGAAAGCAAGGAGCAGGCGGCCACGTTCGCCTACACCTCCACGGCGTTTCCGATGCTCACCGGTACGCTGGTGACGGTGGCCGGTTTCGTGCCCATCGGCCTCAACGCCAGTTCTGCGGGTGAGTACACCTTCACCCTGTTCGCCGTGATTGCCGTGGCGATGATCGTGTCGTGGGTGGTGGCGGTGTTCTTTGCCCCGGTGATCGGCGTGCACATTCTCAGCACCAATGTGAAACCCCATGAAGCCGAGCCGGGTCGCGTCGGTCGGGCCTTCAATGGCGGTTTGCTGTGGTGCATGCGCAATCGCTGGTGGGCGATCGGCATCACCGTGCTGCTGTTTGTGCTGGCCGTGTTCTGCATGCGCTTCGTGCAGAACCAGTTTTTCCCGTCCTCGGATCGCCCGGAAATTCTGGTCGATCTGAACTTGCCGCAAAACGCCTCCATCGACGAAACCCGCAAGGCCGTCGACAAACTCGAAGCCACGCTCAAGGGCGACCCGGACATCGTGCGCTGGAGCACCTACATCGGTCAGGGTGCAATCCGTTTCTACCTGCCGCTCGACCAGCAATTGCAGAACCCGTACTACGCGCAACTGGTCATCGTCAGCAAAGACTTCGAGGCCCGCGAAGCGCTGAGTCAGCGCCTGCGCGAACGCCTGCACAAGGATTTCGTCGGCATCGGCAGTTACGTGCAGGCGCTGGAAATGGGCCCGCCGGTGGGGCGGCCGATCCAGTACCGGATCAGCGGCAAGGACATTGATCAGGTGCGCAGGCACGCCATCGACCTGGCCACCGAACTGGACAAGAACCCGCACATCGGCGAGATCATTTACGACTGGAACGAGCCGGGCAAAGTCCTGCGCATCGACATCGCCCAAGACAAGGCACGCCAGCTCGGGCTGTCGTCCGAAGACGTGGCGAACCTGATGAACAGCATTGTCAGTGGCGCGCCGCTGACCCAGGTCAACGACGATATTTACTTGATCAACGTGGTCGGCCGTGCGGTGAGCTCGGAACGCGGCACGCCGGAAACCCTGCAGAATTTGCAGATCGTCACACCGAACGGCACGTCGATTCCGCTACTCGCGTTCGCCACCGTGCGTTATGAGCTGGAACAGCCGCTGGTATGGCGCCGCGACCGCTTGCCGACCATCACCATCAAGGCATCGGTGCGCGACGAGATCCAGCCGACCGACCTGGTGAAACTTCTCAAGCCGTCGATTGATGCCTTCGCGGAAAAACTGCCGGTCGGTTACAAAGTCGCCACCGGCGGTACGGTCGAGGAGAGCGGCAAGGCTCAGGGGCCGATTGCCAAGGTGCTGCCATTGATGCTGTTCCTGATGGCGACCTTCCTGATGATCCAGTTGCACAGCGTGCAGAAGATGTTCCTGGTGGCGAGTGTCGCGCCGCTGGGGCTGATCGGCGTGGTGCTGGCGCTGGTGCCGACGGGCACGCCGATGGGTTTCGTGGCGATCCTGGGGATTCTGGCGCTGATCGGCATCATCATCCGTAACTCGGTGATCCTGGTAACGCAGATCGACGAGTTCGAGCGAAACGGCTCTGCGCCGTGGGATGCGGTGGTGGAAGCGACCGAGCACCGGCGCCGGCCGATACTGCTGACTGCAGCGGCGGCGAGCATGGGAATGATCCCGATTGCCCGGGAAGTGTTCTGGGGGCCGATGGCGTACGCGATGATCGGCGGGATTGTGGTGGCGACGCTGCTGACGCTGCTGTTCCTGCCGGCGCTGTATGTGGCCTGGTACAAGATCCGCGAACCGAAGAAGGATTGAGTCAACAGCGGCCCTCACCCTGACCCTCTCCCAAAGGGAGAGGGTCAGGGTGAGGGGGGGCCTGACTCAACTCAAGCCTTACGCCAAACGCTTGCTAACCAAGGCTGCTGCTCACGCGGTAATCCCGCCGGGCGGTAGTAATGCTCAAGCTCGACAAACCCCGCCGCCGTCAGCAACCCTTGCCACGCCTCAAGATCGTGATACGAGCCATACCGCGGCCCGTTCCAGCCCTCCTGGTTGTCCCCGCGCGGATTGGAGCTGAACAACACGCCACCCGGTTTCAACGCGCCGTGCAATTGCTTCAATACCCGTGGCAACTCCTGCAACGGCACATGAAAAAGCACCGCATTGGCAAAGATCCCGTCGAAGCGTTCAGCCGGTAGATCGAGCTTCAGAAAATCCTGCTGCAACACTTCACAGCCACTGTCCTCGCGGGCCATTCGCGCAAACTCTTGCGAACCATCCAGCCCGACGGCGATGTGACCCATGCGCGTGAACGTCTGCAAATCCCGTCCCGGGCCACAGCCAAAGTCCAGAACCGTGAACGGCGCCGTGCCTTGAATATGCCGCAGCAACGCATTGATGTTCTGGCTGACGTCGTGATCGCGGGTGCCTTCGCGGAAGTCTTCGGCCACCGAGTTGTAATGGCCGAGGGTGGTGGCGGTGATCTGTTCGAGATCGCTGGGGGTCTGCTTCATGGTCGGGATACGCGGGCAGTTGGGATTCGCCGAATATACGCCATGAAGCGGGGCGGCTGCGCAGCCCATCGCGAGCAGGCTTACTCCTGCATTTGAATTGCATTCCCCTGTAGGCGTGAGCCTGCTCGCGATAGCGTTTGTGAAGTCGCTGCATGAGCCCGGCCAGACTCAGCGCTTGTTCAACCCCCGCGCCAAGCGGTCTCCACCCAACTGAATCACCGCCACCAATGCCACCAGCAACACAATCACCGTCAACATGATCTGGCTGTCAAAGCGCTGATAGCCGTAGCGATAGGCGATGTCCCCCAAGCCGCCGGCACCAATCGCCCCGGCCATGGCTGACGAGTTGATCATCGTTACCAGGGTAATGGTGAAACCGCCGACAATCCCCGGCAGCGCTTCGGGCAACAGCACATGCCAGACAATGTGCCAGCGCCGGCATCCCATCGCCTGCGCCGCTTCGATCAAACCATGATCGACCTCGCGCAGACTCACCTCGGCAATCCGCGCAAAGAACGGCGTCGCGGCAATGGTCAGCGGCACCACGGCCGCCCACACACCGTAGGTAGTGCCGACGATCAGCCGGGTGAATGGAATCAGTGCGACCATCAGAATCAGAAACGGAATCGAGCGAAACAGGTTCACAAACGCCCCGAGTGCGCGATTCAACACCGGTGCTTCGTAAATCCCGCCCTTATCGCTGGTGACCAGAATCACCGCCATGGGAATCCCCACCAGCAGCGCGATCAGCGACGACACGCCGACCATCAGGAAGGTGTCGATAAAACCCTGCAGCAAGCGATCAAACCACATAACCCAGCACCTCCACCCGTTGTGCCCATTGCCCGGCACGTTCGCGCAATTGCTCGGCGCTCGCCGCGGAACTGCTGACGGCCAGCAGCAATTGCCCCAGCGCATGGCCCTGAATCCGCTCCACGCCGCCCTGCAACAACTTCACCCGACCACCGAGCGCGGCGAACAACGCCGCCAGATCCGGCTCGTCGCGGGCAGCGCCGGTCAATTGCAGGCGCAGCACCACTGCCGCGTCGCCAGAGGGTGGCGAGGCATGCAGACGGCTTTGCAGTTCTTCCGGCAAGGCGTGTTGCAGCGGCGCGAGCAAGGTCTGGCTGACCTCGTGCTGCGGATTGCCGAACACTTCCCAGACCGGGCCTTGTTCGACGACGCGCCCGTGCTCCAGCACCACCACGCGGTCGCAGATTTCGCGGATCACTGCCATTTCGTGGGTGATCAATACGATGGTCAGGCCCAGGCGCTGGTTGATCTCGCGCAGCAGGCCGAGGATCGACTGGGTGGTCTCCGGATCGAGCGCGGAAGTGGCTTCGTCGCAGAGCAGAATATCCGGGTCATGCACCAACGCCCGGGCGATGCCGACACGCTGTTTCTGTCCGCCGGACAGCTGCGCCGGGTAGCTTTTGTGCTTAGCTTGCAGGCCGACCAGTTCAAGCAATTCGCGGACTTTCTGCTCGCGCTGTGCTTTTGGCACGCCAGCGACTTTCAGCGGCAGTTCGACGTTCTGCCAGACGGTCTTGGCCGACATCAGGTTGAAGTGCTGGAAGATCATGCCGATGCGTCGGCGCAGGTTGACCAGGCGATCCTCATCGAACTCGCCGATATCGACCTGGTCGATCAGTACCCGCCCCGACGTCGGCTGCTCCAGACGATTGATCGTGCGGATCAACGATGACTTGCCGGCGCCGCTGCGGCCGATGATGCCAAACACTTCACCGCGCTGAATCGCCAGATCAATGCCCTGCAGCGCAGCGACCGGGCCTTGCCGGCCGTCGTAGGTTTTACCCAGGCCGATGAAGCGTACGTGGGCGCGGTTCAGCTCGGGGTGCAGTTCGGTTCTTTCAGCATGTTTGGGCTCTGGAGTTTCCAGTCGCCGTTGGATCGCGGCCGTCATGCTCAGCTTTCCCAACCGGCCTGGTGCAACTTGCCGTGAGCCTTATCCAGCGCGGCGCGCACGGCCGGCGAGTGCTGGTAGATATCGACGAACTTGATCAGGCGCGGATCATCTTTGCTCTTCGGCTGGATCACGAACTGGATCACGTATTCCTTGTGGTCGAGGCCGTCGAACAGCAGCGCGGAACCGGCATCGAAGGTCTTCGCCAGACGGATGTAGGCAGGGTAGCCCTGGACCAGATCGGCGTCGTCATAGGCACGCACCAGTTGCACGGCTTCGACCTGGAGGATTTTGATTTTCTTCGGGTTGGCGACGATGTCGTCTTCGGTGGCCTTGTAGCCGACGCCCGGTTTCAGGCTGATCAACCCAGCCTTGGCCAACAGCTGCAGGCCGCGACCGCTGTTGATCGGATCGTTGGCGATAGCGACGCTGGCGCCCTCGGGCAACTCGTCGAAGCTTTTGTATTTCTTCGAGTAGAGGCCAACGTTATTGATGATCCCCGGGGCGAACGGCACCAGGTCAAAACCGGAAGCGGCCTTGGCGTTTTCGAGGAACGGGATGTGCTGGAAGTAGTTCACGTCGATGTCGCCGGCGGCGAGGCTGACGTTCGGCGCGATCCAGTCGGTGAACTCCACCAGCTCGACTTTCAGGCCTTGCCTGGAAGCCTCTTCGACGGCGGCTTCCAGCGGGATGGCGAAGGCGGCGGTGGTGCCGATTTTCAGTGGAGCGTCGGCAGCGAACACCGCCGAACTGAACAGGCCGAAGGCCAGGGCCAGTGCTTTGACTGGGTGGGTCAGGCGTTTCTTGGTCATGATGGTTTTCCAGTCAGTGCATTGATTATGTGGTGTTGGGTCGGGCCTCTTCGCGAGCAAGCTCGCTCCCACAGGGAAATGCATTCCAAATGTGGGAGCGAGCTTGCTCGCGAAGCTTTTAATGCCGGTACGCAGCAGCGGTGTGTTGCTCGGGGAGTTGCGCCTCGCCGTGAAACAACTTCTCGCGCAGGCTGCCGCTGTCATACGCAGTCTTGTACGACCCGCGCCGTTGCAACTCCGGAATCACCAGCTCGATGAAATCGACATAGCTTTCCGGGGTGACGATGCGGGTCAGGTTGAAGCCGTCGAGGCCGGTTTCGGCGATCCACGACTCCAGTTCATCCGCCACCTGCTCGGGCGAGCCGACCACGGTGATGTAGCGGCCACCGAGGGCGTGCTGGTCGAGCAATTTGCGCCGGGTCCAGTCGTTGTTCTGCAGGTTCTTGGTCGCGGACTGGATGGCGTTGCTTTTCACGTATTGGATCGGTTCGTCGATTTCGTACTGGGAAAAGTCGATGCCGGTGGACGCTGAAAAGTGCGCCACGCCAGCCTCGGCACTGGCATAACTCAGGTACTCGGCGTGCTTGGCCCAAGCGGCTTCTTCGGTGGCGCCGACAATCACGTTGAGGCCCATGAACACCTTGATGTCCTCGGGATTGCGCCCGGCCTCGACCGCGCTGGCGCGAACCTTGTCGACTTGCACCTTGGTCGACGGCTTGTTCTGGCCGCTGATGAACACGCACTCGGCGTGACGCCCGGCGAACAGCAAGCCGCGATCGGAACTTCCAGCCTGGAACAGCACCGGTGTGCGCTGCGGCGATGGCTCGCAGAGGTGATAACCCTCGACCTGATAGAACTCGCCCTTGTGCTCGACCTTGTGCACTTTTTCCGGGTTGGCGTAGATCCGCTGCGCACGGTCATTGAGCACCGCGCCGTTTTCCCAACTGCCTTCCCAGAGTTTGTAGAGCACCTCCAGGTACTCGTCGGCCTGGTCGTAGCGCCGGTCATGCTCGACCTGCTCGCGCAGGCCCATGGCCTTGGCGGCGCTGTCGAGGTAACCGGTGACGATGTTCCAACCCACGCGACCACGGCTCAAATGATCGAGCGTCGACATGCGCCGGGCGAACAGGTACGGCGGTTCGTAGGTGAGGTTGGCGGTCAGGCCGAAACCGAGGTTTTTGGTGACAGCAGCCATGGCCGAGACCAGCAGCAGCGGATCGTTGACCGGTAGCTGGATCGACTCTTTGAGCGTGACGTCCACCGAGTTCTGATAGACGTCGTACACCCCGACGATGTCGGCGATGAACAACCCGTCGAACAGCCCGCGTTCCAGCAACTGCGCCAGTTCGGTCCAGTATTCAATGCTGTTGAACCGGGTCGAGGTGTCGCGCGGATGCGTCCACAAACCGTGGTTGATGTGGCCGATGCAGTTCATGTTGAACGCGTTGAGCAGGATCTTTTTCTTGCTCATCAGATAGTGCCCCGCAGCGGCGGCTTTTCATCGTTGAGGTAGTAATTACCCACTGCGTGATACTTCCAGCGCACCGGGTCGTGCAGGGTGTGCACCCGAGCGTTGCGCCAGTGGCGGTCGAGGCCGTGCTCGATCAGGGTGGCCTGACTGC
>NZ_QAIU01000662.1:9571-15629 GCF_003061205.1 Pseudomonas sp. HMWF006 | reverse complement strand
GTGGTCAACGTCGGCAGCGGCCTGAACGCCGGCAACACCAACGGCGCGGTCAGTGCCGGTGGTGTCGCGGTAGGCGGACTGGGCAACACCATCGCCTCGCTCAACACCGTGCTCGGCGGTTCCGGTACACCGATCACTGGCACCACTGCACCGCTGGCGGGAGTGGGCAACAGCGTCGGTACGGCACTTAATCCAGTGACCACCGCGGTCACCGGTCTGACCCAAAACGTCGGCGCTGCAACCGGTCTCGGCACTCCGGTCGCCGGTCTCATCGGTCAGGTCGGCGGCGCGGTCAGCAATGTCGGCGCCACCATCGCGGCCACCAACAATCCGGTGACCACAGCAGTCGGCGGTCTGGTCAGCAACGTCGGAGCCACTGTCGGCGCAGTCGGTGGCCTGGTCAACGGCGGCACCGCCACCGGAGGCACGGCAACCGGCGGACTGGGCGGCGTACTGGGCGGCCTGACTGGCACCCTGGGAGGCAACAAACGCTAAATTGCACCTGGCCGATTCGACGGCCTCACCTACAGCGCCTACGCTTGGTTGAGGGCGGAAGACTCCGACGAGTCTTCCGCTTTTTTCTTAGGAAAAAACAGCCCTGTGCTGCGACCTGACCACGGAGTGTCCTATGCGCGTAATGGCATCCCTGCTGTTCCTCAGTCTCAGTTCCGCCGCTTTCGCCGACACCCTGCCCAGTTTTCTCAACAGCAACGAAACCATCCGCAACCTGCCCGTACCGAACCTGCCCGCCGATGCCTATCGGCCGGCCGCCACCCCGGTGCTCGTGCCGGAACCCGGCGCGGCCACTGCGCAGCCGCTGATGCTGGAAACCCGAATCAACCTGAAAACGGTGCAGATTGAAGGCGGTACGATCTACCCGCTCAACGAGTTGGCCGAGATCTACAAACCCCTGATCGGTCACCCGACCAGCCTCGCCGATCTGATCGAAGCCACCCGCAACATCACCCGCCGCTATCAACAGGACGGCTATCTGCTGTCCTACGCGTTTTTGCCCCAACAGAAGTTCGACGACGGCGTGGCGCGGGTGGTGTTAGTTGAGGGTTATGTCCGGGATATCCAGATGCAGGGCGATGTCGGGCGGGTCAAAGGCCTGCTCGACGAACTGGCGGCGAAAATCCAGGCCGAACGGCCGCTGACCCGCAAGACTTTCGAGCGCTACACCACGCTGATGACCCGCATTCCCGGGGTGACGGTACAGGCCCAGGTGCCACCGCCGGGCACCACCGACGGCGCCACCACCCTGGTCGCCCAGGCCAGCCGCAAACCCTTCACCAGCACCCTGAGCACCACCGAAGACAATCGCAATGGCACCCAGGCATTGCTGGGTGTCAGCAGCAACTCACAGACGTCGATGGGTGAGCAACTGACCCTCAGCGGCCTGTTTCCGCCGGGGGACGATCACGAGCATTACTACCGCCTGGACTACAACCAGTTCCTCAACAGTGAAGGCACCCAGTTGAGCCTGTTTGCCTCGCGCTACCGCGCCGACCCGGGTACCAATCTGGTCACCAGCGACGGCTTCGAACTCAAGCCGCACAAGGAAGACGACCGTTACTCGATCGGTGTCAGCCACCCGTTCATCGCGGCGTCCAACGAACTGCTCAATGCCGGCGCGCGGCTGTATGCGGTCGATAGCAGCACCCGCTATAACGTGATCGGCTTCCCCCTGAGCATCGAGGAACGGACCGACGTCCGCGCCCTCGCTTTCGAAAGCGACTGGCGCAAGGCCGATGCCCGCCGGTTGCGGATTCTCAGTGGCGGTGTGTATCAGGGCCTCGACAGCATGGGCGCCCATAGCAACAACCCGGCGCTGGACCTGAACTTCCTGCGCCTACGCCTTTCCGGCGTGCAGAGCGACAAATTCCTCGACAACTGGCAAGGCGTGCTCTCGGCGGCGGGGTACTGGAGCGATGACACCCTGCCCGACAGCGAGCGCGCAGTGTTTGGCGGGCAGAACTTCGGTCGGGGCTACCCGGACGACCAGGCCTCCGGCGACAAAGGCTGGGGCGCGGCGTACGAGGTCAACTACAGCTTCAATCGTGATGGCAGCTGGGTGCGCATCCTGCAGCCGTACGTGGTACTGGATCGCGCGAAAACCTGGTTCAACCAACTGGCGGTGCAGAGCAGCGACCTGTCATCGGCAGCCATCGGCCTGCGGTTTGGCGACGCCAAGTACTACAACATCGCGCTGGAGGCAGCGAAAGCGATGTCCGATGAAGCGCTGGACACCCACAACCGGCGCATGAGGTACAGCATCAGCTTCAGTTATCAGTTGTAGGGCAAGCCCTGCGAGTTTGACCGAGTGCCCTCGCTGGCAGGCCGGCTCCCACAGGGGGATTACATCCTCCTGTGAGGCCTGCCTGCTGGCGATCAACAACGCACGACCTAAGGTGTCCCGCCCCCAGATCCACTGTCGACCTTGCCACCCTGCTGCTGATCGTAGAACTCTGGAATATCGTGCTGGTAACTTTTCAACCAGCGCTGCATGGCCAGCTCGCGCTCGGTCGGGGTGACGGTTTGCAGGGTCGGCGAAGGCACCTTGTTGCGCGCCTGCAACTGCAACCAGCCTTCGGTTTCCTGTTGCTCGGCCGAAGCCGGGCCCGCGTCGATGGCATGACTGACCAAGGGCAAGGCCAGCAGACTGAAGCAGACAATCGCAGCTCTCATCGCAGTTCTCCTTATTTGAGCATGGCCGTGACAGCGGCCGGGGCCGGGACTTTCGCCGACACCTTGAGCTGTTCCGCGCGCCTCTGCGCTTCGCTGAATTGCTCGGGGCTCAGGCCGAGGCGACTGACCAGTTCACCGGCACGGTTCCAGTCATCCTGATACAGCAACAGCGTGACCAGATTCAGCGCGGCCAGTTGATCGCTTTGCTTGAGCTCCATGGCCGTCAGGAATTCGAAGCGCGCGTCTTCAATGCGCAGTTGGTTGAGGTAGACCACGCCGAGGTCATTGCGGATTTTTTCGTCGGTCGGCGCCAACCGTGCGGCACGTTGCAGATGCGCTTGAGCCTGACCGTAATCGGCCTTGGCCGCCGCCAGTTGACCCAGACCGTGCTCGGCCTCGGCCGCCAGGCAACTGCCGAGCAGGCCTCGATAAAGCGGCTCGGCCTCACTGCGGCCGAGCAAGCGGTAAACCCGGGCCTTGCGCAGGCGCACGTCGGCGAGGTTGTCCGGCAGGCTCTGCAGGTTGGCAAGGCTGGCGTGCAGCTTGCCGTCCTTGACCATATCGTCGGCGAGGTTCAGCGACAGTTGTTGCTCGGAACTCAATTGGCCGCAGCTGGCGTTACTGCTCAGCGCCGCCCAAGGGGTCTGCCCGGTATTGGCACAGCCCCCGAGCAACAGAAGACAGGTACCTGCAATCATTGCTTTCATTACGATCCCTCTAGGCTCCCAGGGCCTTGGCCAGGGCGGTGAAGCCCGGACCGGCCAGGACGATCAATAACGCCGGGAAGAGAAACAGCATCATCACGACGGACATTTTGGCGGACATTTTCGAGATGTATTCCTGCAACCGGGTCAGGCGGCGGTCGTCGAGCAATTGCTTGAGTGACAGCAACGATTTCATCGCGCCGCCGCCCTGATGCAGCAATTGCTGGAGGATCACGCAGGTGTCAGTGAACTCGTCCACCGCCAGCAGTTGCGTGGCCTTGTTCAGTTCTTCACCCAGCTCAAGGCCCGAGTCGACCCGCGCCAGCACCAGGCGCAACTCTTGCGTCAAGACCGGCAGCAACGCCTGGGCCTCGTGACTCAAGACCCGCAACGCCTGCTCCACGGCCATGCCCGACTCGAAGAGAATGCGCAGCAGCGGCAGGAACGTAGCGATCTCGCTCGCCAGGCGTTTCTGCCGACGCGCCACCGCCATTACCAAAAGGCGCTTGGGCAGCAGGTAGCCAACGCCGAGGGCGAACAATGGCGCGATCCATTGTTTCTCTACAGACGTAAAGAACACCCCTTGCAGCAACACCACCACCGCGAGCATCAACAGCGGCGCGCCGATCTGGCAGGCAGCGAACAGCGAGCGCTGACGCGCACTGCGCCAGCCCAGGCGGCTGAGCAGGGTCTGGGTTTCATTGTCGAGCTTGACGCTGTGCTGGCCCACCCGGCTCTCGCCAAGCACTTGCAGCAGGTTGCCAAAACGGTTCTCGCGGCTCAGTTCGCCGTCGAGCCGGCGGCTGATCTGGCGGCTGCGCCGACGCTGCTCCAGCAGGTTGGCAATCAGCAGCACTGCGGCACCGAGCAAGCATAAAGCGCTGATCATCAGGGGTGTGGTCATAGGCTGCGCAACATCCGCCAGAGCAACAGACTGCCGATCACCTGCATGCCGAACGCCGAGGCGAGCATGCGCTGCCCGGACGGGTCGTGCCACATGGCAACCAGGTACACCGGATTGGACATCAGGAAATAGCCGGCCATGGCGATCGGCAATAGTCCCAGCACCCAGGCGGTGAGGCGGGTTTCGCCGGTCATAGCGCGCAACTGGCGCGAGGCCTGGTCACGTTCGCGGATCATCTTGATCAGGTTTTCCAGCAACTCGCTGGCGTTGCCGCCGTAGCGGTGATTGACCTTGAGGCCGAGGGCGAACAGACGAAACTCATCCTTCTCGTAGAACTCGGCCAGATCCGCCACGGCGTCCGGCAGGCTCACGCCCAACTGCACATTGCGCTGAACCCGGCCCATGGCATTTTTCAGCGGATCTTCACTGGCTTCGATGCCGCCAAGCACGGCATCGGCCAGCGTGCGCCCGGACTTGAGACTGCGCACGGTGTGGTCGAGCAGTTGTGGCAGTTGTTCGATCATCCGCCGCAATCGACGCTGGTAACGCCAACTGACATACAGGCGCAAAACCACCGGCGGCAACGTCAGCAGCACCAGCAAGCCAATCCATCCGGCGATGGCAAAGCCGATCAGTGTCGCAAACGCCCACAACAGCAGCCACACGCCGAGTCGATCCGTCGGACGCCCCAGACCCGCGCGTAGAAATGTCCGGTCCAGACCGGCCCAGCGCGGAACTTCGCCAGCCCGTTGCGGCTGCCCCTGACTCAGCCGGTCGAGCACGCGCTCCGCGCCACTCTGGCGCCAGCTGTTATAGAACAGGCGCAGCGACAGACCGAGCAACGCCAGGCAAATCACGATCAGCAACAGCGGTTTGAGCATGCTGTGCCCCTCAATGCGAATGCGCCGGTTCGCGGCGCAATTTGTCACCGGCCGGGTTGACCGCTTCGCGCAGAAAGCCGAAACCGGTGCGACGGTCGAGGCGGAACAAGGTGTTGGTGACATAGATGTCGTCGCGCACGCCAACCACTTCCACCACTTCGCTGACGCAGCGGCGACCGTCAGGCATGCGGGTCAACTGAATGATCACGTCGAGGGCTGCGCAGATCATCTGGCGCAACGTACGTTCGGCGATGGAACGCCCGGTAAGGCCCACCAGTGTCTCCAGCCGGAGCAAGGCATCCTGGGCGTTGTTGGCGTGTACGGTGCTCATCGAGCCGTCATGACCGGTGTTCATGGCGGTCAGCACATCGACCACTTCGACCCCGCGAATCTCGCCGAGGATGATCCGGTCCGGGCGCATCCGCAGGGCGTTGCGGATCAGGTCGCTGGGCTTGACCTCACCGTGGCCCTCGGCATTCGGTGGTCGGGTTTCCAGGCGCACGACGTGCGGGTGGCCCAGCTGTAATTCGGCGACGTCTTCGATGGTCACCAGCCGTTCATGGGGATTGATCAACTGGCTGAGAATATTCAGCAGCGTGGTTTTCCCGGTGCCGGTACCGCCGCTGATGAGGATATTGCAGCGCTTGCCGACGGCTTCCTCGATAAAGTCGAAAATCGCCTGATCGATGGTTTGCATCGCCATCAGGTCGGTGCTTTTGAGCATGTCCTTGCGAAACTTACGGATCGACAGGCAGGGGCCGTCGAGGGCAATCGGCGGGATGATGGCGTTGACCCGGCTGCCATCGGGCAGCCGCGCGTCGACCATCGGCGACGACTCGTCGAGGCGACGCCCGAGCGGGGCGAGGATGCGTTGCATCACC
>NZ_QAIU01000662.1:9171-9561 GCF_003061205.1 Pseudomonas sp. HMWF006 | reverse complement strand
CGTTCGACGTGATGCGCATCAATAAACCGCAGATCGCTCAGGTGCAACACGCCGTCGCGTTCGATGAACACCCGGTGCGGGCCGTTGACCAGAATCTCGGTCACCGCACTGTCGCGCAGCAGCACTTCCAGCGGGCCGAAACCGGTCAGCTCGTCGACGATTTCTTCAGCCAGCCGCTCCATTTCATAGCGCGAAATCGCCAGGTGCAGCCGTGCGATGTAATCGGCCACCTTGTCGATGACGAACTGCGAAAGCACCTGCCGCGAACCTTCCAGCAGGTTTTTCCCGGACTCTTCGATAGCGTCGATGATGTAGCGGTGCAGCACCAGTTTCAGGCCGTCGTGATCGGTGTTGCCGGCGGCTTGGCGCTGCTGCCCGCCGAACAGTTGC
>NZ_QAIU01000662.1:7981-9161 GCF_003061205.1 Pseudomonas sp. HMWF006 | reverse complement strand
TGACCAGGCCTTCGGAACGTTTGGCCAGACGTTCGCCGAGGGTGCGCAGGCTTTGACTGAGGGCTTCGCGCGGCGCCAGCTCAAACAGGGTGACACCCTGGTTTTTTGCGTTCAGGCGCAGCTCCGGACTGCAAGCGAGCACGGCGATCACTTCCAGGCCAAAGGTCTTGCCGAGGGTTTCGGAGTCGGGCGCGACGTTGCGCAGATAACGGTCGACCAACAAGCGGCCGTGCTCGAGTTTCATGCCTTTTTCGCGCCACAGGTTGAGCACCGCGAGGTTGCGCCGACAATCGAGGACATTCTGGTCGGTGTACCACAACAGCTTGTCGCAATGGCTGACGAAGGTGCGCAGGGCTTCGCTGTCCGGCTGGCCGGTGAGGTTGACCACAATGTGCTGGAAGTGCTGCCGCAAGGCGCTGAGCAGCATGTACAGCTCAGCGGCACTGGTGCGCTCGAGCGGCTCGTCGCCACTGGCGTACGCGAGGATGCGCAGGCCAGCTTCGGCAGTGGTGAAGGCGCTGTCGATCAGGGTCGCGTCAAGGCGCCGCAAGTGGCGCAAGGCATCGCCGAAATGGAACGAGCTCTCCAGCCCCAGCAGTGCCAGACTGTCGCCACGCGGCAGGCCCAGATCGAGTAGCAGGGTTTGCTGGCCGCTCTTCTGCACCACCAGCGCCATGTGGTTGGCGAGCAATGCGCCGTCGGCATTGCTTTGCACGCCGTACAGCACGGTCAGGCCGCCGAGCTGGGCATTCGGCGTCACCGCCGGCAGGCGTTTGCTCAGGCGTCGTACCAGCCCGGCGACCTCGCTGGAACGCGAGCCATAGGCGACGAAATCCCGCGCCCCGGCGCGCATCGCATTAAGCACCAGCTGATTGTCCATGCCATCGCCGAGGGCAACGATGGCGAGCATCGGTTTGGCTTCCAGCACACCTTCGATCAATGCACTCTGCGCCACCAGATGGTCGCGATCGAGACCGACGAAGACCAGGCTGGCGAAGGTCACATCGACCAGCGCCAGCAATTCATCAAGACTGCCGCCACCGGCACTGACCACTTGGCCCAGCGGCGCCAAAGCGCCCTGCAACCATTCAAGGTCGGTGTCGTTGCGGGTGATGGCGAGGAAGGTCTGGCTGAGGCTCTGGCTCATTGCGATAGCCCGCTGCGTTTGTCGAAGTTGCCG
>NZ_QAIU01000662.1:7286-7971 GCF_003061205.1 Pseudomonas sp. HMWF006 | reverse complement strand
ATCGCCCAGCCCGGGAAACTTGTTCACTTCCGAAGCGTTGTTGGTGCTGATCAGCCCGCTGATGACAAAACTCTCGCCATCGGCCAGCGAGATGCTGGTATCGGTGCGGCGAATAGTGAACGCCGGCACCTTGGTGCCGCCGATGGTCACGCCGTTGTTGTAGTCCAGCTCACTGACCTCCGGAGCGACCTTGAGGGCAATCCGGTCGCGACCGATCACGGTCGGAGTCAGTGTCAGGCGAATGCCGAATTCCTTGTACTCGATGGAGTAGCTGTTGCTGTTGGCGCTGGGGACCGGGATCGGGATTTCGCCCCCTGCAAGGAAACTTGCACTCTGCCCGCTCAGCGCCACCAGGCTCGGCCGCGCCAGGGTATAAGCGAAGCCGCTGCCCTCCAGCGCGTTGACGATGCCAAGGAATTTACTGCTGCCGCCGCCCCAGACAATGTTGAACATATCGTTGGCCAGCGGGATGCTCGGCACCGCGATGCGCGGATCGAGATTGCGCAACGGCACCACGCCCGGCGTGACCGAGGTGTTGGGCACTGTGCCCGGCGCGCCAAACAGGAAGTTGTTCGAGCCCTTGCCGAAAATCTGCGTGCCGGCTTCTTTCAGTTTGGTGCGACTGACTTCGACGAAGCGGATGTCGGTCTGCACTTGCGACGGCAGGGTCGGATCATCGCTGGCC